>JAFSDV010000010.1 GCA_017436035.1 Oscillospiraceae bacterium
AACTCGGTCATGGGCATCAGCAGAGCGTTGCCGCCGCCGGCTGCGGTACCCTTAACATTCATGGTGGGGCCGCCGGAGGGCTGACGCAGTGCGCCGCCGGCGTTCTTGCCGATGTAGCCCAGACCCTCGATCAGGCCCAGAGAAACGGTGGACTTGCCTTCACCGAAGGGGGTGGGGGTAACAGCGGTAACCTCGATGAACTTGCCGTCGGGCTTATCCTTCAGACGGTTCATAACCTTGATGAAGTCGATCTTGGGAGTCTTGCCGTAGGGGATGATCTCATCCTCCAGCAGACCCAGCTTCTGGCGGAAGTAGTCCACGGAGGGCAGGGTTTTTTCTGCCTCTTCAGCGATCTGCCAGTCAGCGAACTTGGTGGGGTCCAGCTTTACCAGGCCCTTCTCGTCCACATACTTGCCGTTCTCGTCAAAAACGATTGCCATAATGTGTTTCCTCCTTAAGTTGGTGTCTTACGACACAATGATTAACAAGTTTATTCCTCGACAATGGCTGCGTCCCGAATGAGGCGCATAACCTTGCCGGTAAGGACACTGTTGATAACTGCCTGCTCTAAAGCGGCATCATACTGCTCCTTCAGCTGCTCCATAGTGATGTTGTTCTGCCGGCAGATGGCTACCAAGGTCTTGGTGATCTCCTCCTGATCCGGCTCCAGGCCCTCGATCATAACGATCTCGTCAATGGCGGCGCGGCACCGCAGAGCGGCTTCGGCAGCGGGCTTGGCATCTTCCCGGAGGGCATCTTCCGTGGTGTTCATAAACTGACAGTACATCTCCAGGCTCAGACCCTGCTGGGCAAGCTGGGCGCGGAGGTTGTTCAGCTGATCCTCCACGGCATCAGCCAGCATCTCGTCGGTAACAGTCAGCTCCAGAGTTTTGGCGGCCTCATTCAGAAGCTGATCCTGCAGTTCCATCTCACCCCGCTGATCGGCGTAAGATTGCAGGCTTTCCTGCAGCCGGGCGCGCATTTCCTCCAGCGTGTCGCACTGACCCACTTCCTTGGCGAAGGTATCGTCCAGCTCGTAAGGTGTTTTGAGCCGGATCTTCAGGATTTTGCACTTAAATTCTGCTTCCTTGCCTGCCAGGTCTTCGGAGTGGTACTGCTCGGGGAAGGTGACCTTTACGGTGACCTCTTCACCGGGGACTTTATCCACCAGCTGCTCTTCAAAGCCGGGAATGAACATGCCGCTGCCCAGAACAAGCGTCTGGTTTTCGGCAGTACCGCCGGGGAACTGTACGCCGTCGCAGAAGCCTGCGTAGTTGAGCACCACCTCGTCACCCAGCTGGGTGGGGCGGTCGTTGACCTCCACGATCCGGGGATTCTGCTGCAGCAGCCGCTGCAGATTGCGATCCACTTCCTCGCCGGTAACGGTATGCTTTTCCAGCTTGGCCTTCAGGCCCTTATAAGTAAATTGCATGAGAAGCTCCTATATGTAAAAATAAAGGGCAATCCAGTTCCACAAAACTGAATTGCCCAGACGGTCGGCATTTATAACGCACACATTCCCCCGCGGTGATCCGCGCAATCCGTCAGTCATGTGGCATCGTGACTATGATACAGGAAGTTCGGTGCTTTGTCAAGAGGGGAACAGGGAAATTTCGATAAAAATTTACGGAAATAGGATCAGATACGGTACAGCCGTATGGCGTTTTCGGTGGTGACAGCATGGACTTCCGCCACAGAAATGCCCCGGATTTCCGCCAGCCGCTCTGCCATCCGGTAAAGGTAGCCGGGATCATTGCGCTTGCCACGGAAGGGCTCGGGAGCCATATAGGGGCAGTCTGTTTCCAAAACGATCCGCTCCAAGGGCAGGGCGCAAGCGGTTTCCACTGCCTTGCGGGCATTTTTGAAGGTCAGCACACCGGTAAAACCGATGTACCAGCCTCGCTCCACCAGCTCCAGCGCCATTTCCGCTGAGCCGGAATAGCAGTGAAACACGCCGGTCACGTCCGGAAAGTCCTTTACAACGGTCATACCGTCCTGATGGGCCTCCCGCTCGTGGACGATCACCGGCAGGCGGGCTTCCTGCGCCAGCTCCATCTGCATCCGAAAAGCCCGGAGCTGGAGCTGCCGGGGAATATCTTCGTAATGGTAATCCAGACCGATCTCGCCGATGGCCTTGACCCGGTCGTGCTTACATAATGTTTTGTATTCTTCAAGGACGGCTTCGTTGACTTCGTCTGCCGCGTCCGGGTGTGAGCCTACGGCGGCGTATAGAAAGGGGTATTGTTCAGCCAGCGCGATACATTCCCGGGAGCTTTGCAGGCTGCAGCCTGCGTTCAAAACGCCGGCTATGCCCTGTTTCGGCAGCCCGGCGATCAAGGCGTCCCGATCCGGATCAAAGGCGGCATCATTCAAATGGGCATGGGTATCAAAAAGCATCAGCATCATCCTCACAATGATCAGTATTAAAATCTGAAAATACAGAATTATTCCCCAAAGACCGCAACTATACAGCCGCCCATATGACGGACCCGGGGGTCGTCCAAAGAGAAGCGGGTGTTTTTCGGATAGCCCCGCAGACCTTCTCCTGTATATTTGGCACAGGCTTCCTTCAGGACCCAAAAGGTCAGAAGTGCCAACCGCTTGTCCGGGGCGGAATCAAACTGGGCTTTTTCTGTAGGGGACAGGATCTTTTCAGCCAAACGCAGGTCAATCTGCCGGTCTGCTTCCTCGGCGTCGATGCCAACGGGAGAATCCGACAGGGCGCAGAATACATGGCGGGGCGTGTGGGAGATGGAAAAATGGGCAGAGCCGTCAGCAAAGAACGGCTTCCCCCGGTCTGTTACAGCAATAGCAGGCACGTCCGGACCAATGTGCTTTTGATACATGCGGGCAAGCAGCTGCCGTCCGGCTTCGTGTCCCTGACCCGGCTCAGTAGACGCATATTCCAAGACCATACCCGAACCTCCCGAAGGGGGAAATTTTCATACCCCTTCCTGTTATCTGTTTTTTGCACTGTGTTCAGTATACCCGGGAAGGTGCGCCCTGTCAATGAAGAGGGTTCTATTTTTCGGGAACAGAGCATAGAGTCTTGTAAAGCAAGGAGGGATGATCATGGCAGAAGATCGGATGCAGCTGCCCCATAAACTGACGCTTAATGAGCGCAAGGCACTGACCATGACCGGCGTGACCGAGGTGGTCAGCTTTGATGACGGCGCGGTGATTCTGAAAACCGGGCTTGGAACACTGGTGGTCCAGGGCAAGGACCTGCAGCTGAAGACCCTGTCACTGGATGGCGGACAGGTTGCGGTGGACGGGCATGTGACAGCCCTTGTTTACGAAGAAAACCGACCCAGCGGCGGTCTGCTGAACCGCCTGTTTCGATGAATACGCCGGCAGTCGCGGCGCAGCGGCTGGTCATTGCCTGCCTGCTGGGCTGCGGGCTGGGGTTCTATTATGGATTTTTACGACCGCTGCGCCCAAAGTGGACAGCCCTGTCCGATATATTGTTTCTGCTGGGTGCGTTTTGGACGTGGCTGTATCTGGGCTTTGCTGTTTGCAGGGGCGATCTGCGGCTGGGCTTTACCGCCGGGCTTTTTGCCGGCGGTTTTTTGTGGGAGTGTACCGCAGGACGCTGGCTTCGTCCGGTTTTCAGGGCATTTTGGCGGCTCGCGGGGCACTTTTTCCGGCTTCTTTTTCGACCTGTGGGTGTTTTTTTGAAAAAATTTTTGAAAATTATAAAATTTCTCTTTGCAAGCTGGAAAAAATGGGTTACAATGATAAAAAATAACCGCAAAACAAAAAAACGGAGGACCGGAGGTGCATCCTATGGCAAAAGGCAGGAAAACCCTCAGTCGGATCAGGCTGGTATATCGGCGCAGTTCGCCCTTGCTCAAATGCGTGGTGATGGCGGCAATCGTATTGTCTACGGTGGCGATCCTGGCCCTGCGTTCGTCGATTTTGGAGCTGAGGAGCAACACCGAGCAGCTTCGGCAGGAGGCCGCCGGGCTGGAGCAGGAAAACCAAAAGCTGGAAAAAAATATCGCCGAGCTGGGCACGGTCCAGAGCATTAAGCGCATCGCCAGAGAAAAGCTGGGTCTTGTAGATCCGGATTCTATATTTTTTGATCCTGTGCAATAGTAAATGGAGGAAACAGAGCAAACATGGAGTTAACCGTCGGAGCAGTATTAGAAGGAAAGGTAAAGTCGATCACAAATTTTGGCGCGTTTATTGCGCTCCCTGAGAACAGGACCGGACTGGTACATATTTCAGAGGTTGCCAATACCTTTGTCAGCGATATCCGCCAGCACCTTACCGAGGGACAGGACGTGAAGGTCGTGGTCCTCGGCGTGGAGGGAAACAAGGTCAATCTGTCCATTAAGCGGCTGGAGGCAAGACCGCCCCGGGACAGAGGAAACAGCCGGGAGTTCTCAGCACCTCAGCAAAACCGACCGGTCCGGGCAAATCCGGTACCGCCCCCTGCGCCTAAGACTGCAGACCAGCTGTTTGAAGAAAAGCTCAAGGCCTTCATGTCTGAATCCGACAGCAAGATCTCTTCTATTCGGCAGTATTCCGATCATCGGACGAAAAGCCGCCGCAGATAACACCACCGGCTGCTGAACGCAGCCGGTTTCGGTTTCAAAGGGGTTGAAAAATATGATCGTATTGATCACCGGAGGCTCCCGGGGGATCGGGGCGGCGGCAGTAGAGCTGTTTGCCCGCCGGGGAGATCGGGTCTTCTTCTTTTATGAAAAAGAGCATAAAAAAGCAAAGGAAGTAGAGGCGCGCACCGGCGCGACCGCTATTTGCTGCGATGTGGCAGACGGAACGGCTGTTCAAAAAGCGTTTGAACAGGTTGGAGAAGTGGATGTGCTGATCTGCAATGCCGGCATTTGCCATACCGGGCTGATGAGTATGCTGCCGGAAGGGGATTGGGACAGGCTTTTCGCGGTAAATGTAAAAGGCATCTACCATTGTGTAAACAGCGCAATGTCCGGCTTCCTGCGGAAGCAAAAGGGCTGCGTGATCACCGTCAGCTCCATGTGGGGGCAGGTGGGCGCGTCCTGTGAGGCAGCGTATTCAGCAACCAAAGGTGCGGTGATCGCCCTGACCAAGGCACTGGCAAAGGAATTAGGACCCAGCGGCATCCGGGTCAACTGTGTGGCACCGGGGGTGATCCTGACAGATATGTGTGCCGATGTGGAGGAGCAGATCCTTGCGCAAATGGCGCAGGAAGCACCGGTGGGAAGAAACGGCACCCCCGCCGATGTTGCTGAAGCAATGGTCTATTTGGCAGACGCAGAATTTGTCACCGGACAGGTACTCAGTGTCAACGGTGGCTATATGATATAATCAGGAGGTATATACAAATGAAGATTGCGATTGGGTGCGACCACGGCGCACTGGAGCTGAAAAACGCGGTAAAGATCCATTTAGAGCAAAAGGGCTATGAGGTAGAGGATTTCGGAACACATACTGCCGATAGCTGTGACTATCCCGATTTTGCCGGTGCGGCAGCCAAGGCTGTGGCAGCAGGTGTGTGTGAAAAGGGCATCGTTCTTTGCACCACCGGTATCGGCGTTTCCATTGCGGCGAACAAGATCAAGGGCATCCGCTGCGCGCTGCTGTCGGATGTGATGTCTGCCAGAATGACCCGGGAGCATAACGATACCAACATGATGGCCATCGGCGCCGGTGTGGTGGGACAGCTGCTGGCGCTGGAGATCGTGGATACCTGGCTGGGCACAGCGTTTTCCCACAATGAACGCCATCAGCGCAGAATTGATAAAATGATGGCACTGGAACAGGAATAAAACAAAAAAACAGGAGGTGCTGCACCTCCTGTTTTTTATTATTCAGCTTCGTTGTCCTGTATGATGGGACTGGGCATGGCTGCCTGATAGCGCAAAGTATCATAGGCAACAGCATAAGCAGTATGCAGATAGCTGCCCCATTGCCGGTACAGAAGCATTGTCAGTGCGGCGTAGAGCACATAGAAGACCAAAGAGGCGATATCCGCAGAGAAGGGCAGGCTGATCCCCAATGCCGGAGCGAGGAGATCAAAGTAACAGACGAATAGGGTCAATACCTGCAGCGCATAGAACCACCAAAAGCTCAGATCCAGCCGGAACAGACCCATCGCCCGTCCCTTGGTGATCCGCCAGCTGGTGACTAATGCAGCCAGCGCACCGGTTTTTTTGCCTTCCATGATCAGATAATCTGCCATCCGCAGCCGGTAATACAGCGGTGCGGCCAGCAGCAGAAACAATACGAGAAGAATCGGGATCATCGGTGCAAGAGAATGGACAAGTGCGGTCAGTGTTGCGTCATCAATAGAAAGGGAAGTGGCGTTGGTGTCCGCGGCACTTTCCAGCAGAGGAAGCAGGATCTCCAGCAGGGGCTTAGATAAAGGGGTGATCATAAAGATGCCGCTTCCAATGTTGACACAGAACATCATAATAGCGAAGAAAACAGCAGACCGCAGTAAATTCAGCCGCAGCACCGGTCCGAACCGGCGGAAGCCCATAGTCAGATCCGATGGGGCAGCGGACTGTCTGCGGGCGATTTTCAAAAAGGCATAAAGGATACCGATCTCCCAAAAGGGCAGCGCAAGCATGCCCGCAAGCTGCAAGGCAGACTGGGCAGTGGCCAAAATACTGCGCAGACCGATGCCGGAAAGACCGCCTGTGCCGCCGATCTGCTGCTGCAGGATATAATTGATCGCAGTGATCAGCAGAGTGACACCCATAGAAACACCGGTGTGGATCAAAATCAGAATACGGGGATCAAAGGCTGCTTCCGAAAGCCGGGAAGCGGCAGTCTGTTTGATGCCCTTTCGGTCGTGAATGGTCATAAAGAACCTCCAAAACGGTTGGTATATTTATGTTATAATAGAAAAGGGAGAAAATAGCAAATGAATTTTTTGTAACAGTAGAATTCTGCACTGAAATGTGGTATGATCAGGTAAACAGTACTTACCCGGGAGGGCAGTTATGGAATTGGGAACACGTTTGCGGCAGGCCCGGACAGAAGCGGGACTGTCTCAGCGGCAGCTTTGCGGGGATGTGATCACCCGCAATATGCTGTCGCAGATCGAAAATGGCAGCGCACGGCCGTCTATGGATACTCTGCGGTACTTGGCGGGCCGTTTGGGTAAGCCGGTGAGTTATTTTTTAGAGGAGGAAGCAGTGCTTTCGCCCAATCTGGCAGTGCTGGAGCAGGCGCGAAAGGCAGCGGGTCAGGCGGTTTTAGACGCTTTGGAAGCATACCGGGAGCCGGATGCCCAATTTGACCGGGAACGGTGGCTGCTGGAGGCACTGACTTGCATAAGCTTGGCACAGCAGGCGTTGGACAGCGGCAAAAAGGGCTTGGCAGGCTCGTTGCTGACCCGGGCAGAACAGGCGGGTGGGCGCACCCCTTATTATACCCCGGAATTGGAGCGTCACCGTCTGCTGCTGTGCTGTCGCTGCGGAATCGCGCCTTCTGCTGTACTGCCCCAAGAGGACGGGCTGCTTGCGGTTTGGGCACAGGCGGCGTTGGAGTCCGGAGATCCGGTACGGTGCGGTCATTTGCTGGACGCAGTACAGAACCGGGATGAACAGTGGCATTTTTTGCGGGGGGAGGCGTATTTTGCCCTGCAGGAATACGGAAAAGCCGCAGAGCATTACCGGCAGGCGGAGGCGTATGCGCCCCGGGTATACAGGCGGCTGGAGCATTGCTACCGGGAGCTGGAGGACTATAAACAGGCGTACCTGTACGCCTGCAAGCAAAGATGAGGGCGTGTTGCTGATGCAACACGCCCTTTGAATGTGATCAGAAGCGGCACTTTTCCGCAATGTAGTTTTTCAGCTCGGAAATGGGAATCCGAACCTGTTCCATAGTATCCCGGTCACGGACGGTGACACAGTTGTCAGCAGGGGCATTTTCGTCGCCCACGGTCTGGAAGTC
This sequence comes from Oscillospiraceae bacterium, assembly GCA_017436035.1. Classification (GTDB taxonomy): domain Bacteria; phylum Bacillota; class Clostridia; order Oscillospirales; family Oscillospiraceae; genus Faecousia. The sequence continues at coordinate 7,906 of JAFSDV010000010.1, forward strand.
CACGGTGATGCACAGCGGTGTGCCGATCTCGTCCTCCCGGCGGTAACGCTTGCCAATAGAGCCGGCATCGTCAAAGTCCACCATAAAGTCCTTTTGCAGCTCGTGGTAGATCTCCTCCGCCTTGGGGCTGAGCTTCTTGCTCAGGGGCAGCACAGCGGCCTTGAAGGGTGCCAGTGCCGGATGCAGCCGCAGAACAGTGCGGACATCATCCTTGCCGTTTTTGTCCTGTCCAACGACCTCTTCGTCATAGGCCTCACACAGGAATGCCAGAGCCACACGGTCGCAGCCCAGGGACGGCTCGATGACATAGGGAATGTAATGCTCGCCCTTTTCCTGATCGTAGTATTCCAGATTCTTGCCGGATTCTTTCTGATGGCGGCCCAGGTCATAGTCCGTCCGGTCGGCAATGCCCCACAGCTCGCCCCAGCCGGAGCCGAAGGGGAACTGGTATTCAATATCGGTGGTCGCCCGGGAGTAGAACGCCAGCTCCGCAGGCTCATGGTCACGCAGCCGCAGGCTCTCTTCCTTGATGCCCAGGCTGATCAGCCAGTTTTTACAGAAATCCTTCCAGTAGGCGAACCACTCCAGATCGGTGCCGGGCTGGCAGAAGAACTCGCACTCCATCTGCTCAAATTCCCGGGTACGGAAGGTGAAATTGCCGGGGGTGATCTCGTTCCGGAAGGCCTTGCCCACCTGACACACGCCGAAGGGCAGCTTCTTCCGGGTGGTGCGCTGGATGTTGGCAAAGTTGACGAAAATGCCCTGGGCAGTTTCCGGACGCAGATAGCAGGTAGAGGAGGAATCCTCGGTAACGCCGATCTTGGTCTGGAACATCAGGTTGAAGTTGCGGATGGAGGTAAAGTGGTGCTTGCCGCAGTTGGGGCAGACCACATCCTCGTGCTCCGTGATAAAATCGTTCATCTCCGCGGGCTTCATAGCGTCCACATTGACACCCTTGCCGGATTCGGATTCTTCGATCAGCTTGTCGGCACGGTGCCGTGCGCCGCAGCCCTTGCAGTCCACCAGCGGATCGGAGAAAGAGCCCACGTGACCGGTGGTGATCCAGGTCTGAGGGTTCATCAGAATGGCAGCGTCCAGACCCACATTGTAGTCCGACTCCTGCACGAATTTCTTCAGCCAGGCCTTTTTGACGTTGTTCTTGAACTCCACACCCAGAGGGCCGTAGTCCCAGGAGTTGGCAAGACCGCCGTAGATCTCAGAGCCGGCGTATACATAGCCCCGGTTCTTGCACAGGGTTACGATCATATCCAAAGTCTTTTCGCTGTTCTTCATACGATGTCCTCCAAAAATGGGTTATTCTGTACTTGACAACCTATTATACTGCGAAAGTTCCGCTAAATCAAGTGGTTTCTTCCTACAACAGGTCAACGAACCGGGAATAATTTGAAAAGCGGGGACCGCATAGCAGTCCCCGCCGGTCTGAAGCTATTATGTGCCTATCCGAGCATAGCCGATTTGATACTAATTTTCTTCAAGTAGCATATTAAGCTTTATAGCTAATTCATCTGACAAATAAGCAAGTGCCGGGTTTTTGCTTTGGTCAACCAACAGGGGAACGATCACCCAGTGAGTAAGATCTACCTCGTATACCTTTACCGTTTGGGTCCCAATTCCCCACAGCATGGAGCGCACAAGTACATCTCCGCTGTATAGGTCAATATATCCTTCTGGTGGAAATTTAACACCGGTATGGGTAGCTACGGACGTTTCGCCGGTTACTTCACGGACCAGATTTGGATCTGTTATTGTAATTGTTTTTTCGCTTGTCCTTAAAACCACTTTATCTACTGTACGCATTTTCTGCTTTTCAAAAAACGCAATGGATATGCAGCCCTCAACAGAATCATAAGTTCTGCTATAACTAACACTTGTGGACAGAAACACCACAATACAGATCCAGAATAAAATACAGATACACAGAGCAAGTATTCTGCTGCGATTGTTTCCCTTTGTCACGATAACACCTCCTTATGACAGGAAAGAATGGTTATCCAAGTTCGTTCCGAAGTGCAGCTTTTAGCGTCCTTTCTAATTCTCTGCTTATGATAACCCAACCCTCTTGTTTATCTGGATTCAGAAAGAGTGTGTATCTAGGAACTATCCAATGTGTGCCGTCTGCGTCATATACATTGACAGTATTCTCACAACAGTTTGACCACTTCATAGACCTGATAAGCTGCTCACCACTGAACAAATCAATCCGTCGACTATTACTTTTTGCGCAGCCCAGATTTGCGTGGGTCGCTATAGATGTCTGATTGATGATTTCACCGATCAGGTGTTTATCTGTTATAGTAACAGATTGGTGCTCAATCTCATCCGTCAAAATAACCTTATCGACCGAGGACAGCCGTTGCTTTTCAAAAAAAGTAATTGACACGCAACCACGAAAGATCCCAGAAAAACTGAAGCTAACACAGGTAATCAGAAACACCAGGAGGCTTCCCAAAAGGACAAAACAGGCGCATAAAGCAATGATTTTATTGCGTTTTTTTGCATCAGACACTGGATTATCCTCCTTATGCTACAGTTAGCTGTTCACCGGTCTGCATGTCAATGAAGATGTGATTTCCATAGCCGCCGTTTGGAGAACATGCCCAAACAGGCCGCATTTTGGAAAATAGAAAAAGACAACAATGTGATTGCTAAGCTTCTTCAAGCAAAGCATCCAGCTTGTGTTTCAACTCTTTGGATAGAATAACCCAACCCTCATTTGCCGTTTTGCTAGGGGAACGACTATACCCAGGAAATAATATCCAATGCGTACTGTCCGCATTATACACATGTATATGATACTCGCAGCAGTCTGCGCATGTCATAGACCTGACAAGCTGATCGCCATTAAATAAATCTATCCTTAGGTTGCCCCCTTTCAAGCAACCCAAATTCGCATGCGTTGCTACCATGGTTTCTTTTACGATTTCATCAATCAGACCCATGTCAGTAATTGTAACAACTTTATCTTTAGGACCTGTTAACACAACTTTATTCACTGTACGCATTTTTTGCTTCTCAAAAAATGCTAAAGAGATACATTCGCCAGCATCACCGGGGATGTGCGTCTGTCTAAAACTGACACAAGTGACCAAAAACAGCAGAAAGCAACATAAAAGAGCAATGCATGTGCATAAGGCAATTATTTTTCTACGTTTCTTTGCACCGGACATTGGATTCCCTCCTTAAGCAACCGTTATCTGTTCACCGGTCTGCATGTCAATGAAGATGTGATTTCCATAGCCGCCGTTTGGAGAACATACCCAAACAGGCCGCATTTCGCCGTTTATCTCTAAATATGCAAGTGAGACACTTGAATCCTTATGTTCTTCAAGATTTGTCTCTTCCAAATCGTTTTGTGCATTCTTCTCTACATTCGCTAAATAAATGCTCTTAGCCTGCTCAGACGTAACAGTATTTGCAGTCATCAACTCAGCATCAGTTACAATTTGCACATCACGCCACTTATACTGCAGATTTGTCAGACCATACTTATCAAAGCTTACTACAATGCCATCCCCCTGGTCCGAAAGCAGATCGATTCCGTTATAGGTTCTATAGAAGCGCACGTTGTACGCAATGGTTTCCGGTTCAGAAACAGCTTCACTGTTCAGATCCATTTCGTATCTGCGCACATAGGAAACGCTTGCTTTATAGTCCCCATCCGGTGCGATTCCCAATGCGTCAAGCTGCTGCAACGCCGTAGCCACCGCCTGCTTATCAGAAAGGGCAAGCCCCAGATCTGCTTCACCGGTATGGCTTTCAAAATTATTATATACGATCCTGTTATACTCGTCAATTTTTAACTGAGCATTTTCGCCAAGCAGTTTGCTTTGGAGATTTGAATAAATGCTGTTAATTTTGTTTACATCTGCTTCAGCAAATACAGCATGGGTGTTTGCGTTCAGTGCCGGGGAATTTGCAGAAATATTGTTCGAAGCAGAACTCAACACAAGCGAAGTATCATCACGTTCAAACCTTTCTAGATAAATCGTATACGGAGAATCAGATGTCGTTGTCGTTGTAAAATTAGTTATTCCATCATTTGCATTTGCACTATGATACATAACCGCCCAACTTGTGTCAATTGCAAGCACACCACCAACATGCGCCTTTTTCCATGCATCAACGATGGGCATACTCTGTGCATAGAAAAAGAATTGATCCAATTTAAACATATGCTCCATTTCTGGCGGTGCACCATTATGATAACCTAAAAAACCATGAATTCGTTCTCCATCACCCAACATTGTACGAGCCCAAACTTGCGCAGAATTCATACCGTTCCAATGATTTCCATCTCCATCATTCCCGTAATTTAATTGGTTGCACTGAGCAAAAATAACCCATTTGGTCCTTGCGTTCCAATAGGAATTTGTTTTGGTGGTTGAACCTGGCTTCCATTGGGCACCTATGCTAGTTTTAGGTATATCATCATTGGTTTCCACTGTACGGTCCGCACAGATATATTCTACTGTCGTTGCAGCAGAATCTTGCACGAAAAGATTTGCACGTCTTCCTCCGTGTCCAATAATATAAACAATATCTGAATAGCGTCCAACATCCTTCACAAGCTGACCTGAAACAAATCCTTCCTCATTTTTATAGGAGCCAATATCAGTATATCCAAAACCTTCAAGATAACTTTCAACAACTTCCACTTCATCTACTTCACTATCTCCTATATCAAACGCAGAGAAGGTTAATCCACTATATGTATAGGAATAGACATACCATCTATCATGGTTGTTTAAGCCTGTCCCCATCCAAGCCAAGCGCATTTCTGTACCCGAAGCACTATCAGGTGCATATAGTGCTTTTCCCAAGGCTATCTTGGGCTCAAGAATATATCTTCCGGTAGCAGTGATATAAATATTCCAATATGTGTTATCCGACATAGCAGAAAAAAGCTGGACATTATTCTCACCGGTGTTAGCATTGGTAACCCCTAAATATTTGTTATCACCGTACTGAGAACGGATGGTATAATATCCGTCATCCGCCCACCATTGTATCAGCCACTTCTGCTGTTCTCCTGTGTGGGAGGTCCATTGATGTACATAGGTCTGTTCACCCGGTCCATGGATATCGAGATACATATCAGTGCCATAATTAGACACCCTATAGAATGTATTATCCAGATGAACAGGCTTCAATACCGTCAAGCTATATGAACCGGTATTTGTGCCGTAATGCCCGGCTGCAATGTAGTATGTTTCGTATGCTGTCAGAGGCCATTCCAGCCTGAAATTTTTGTTTCCTGCGGAATCATCATCGTCATCAAGCAGTGTATAACTCGAATCATAAAGCCATACCTTAGGGTCGCCAGTTGGGTTGCTGCTTTGGAAGATGTATCTGCCGGATGTGGTTGGTGTAAAGCTAAAATACTTTTTCTCATTTGCTGCAGCGATATTCACATTAACGGAATAACCCGCAGAAAGCGTATCGTCACCCTGATACGTTATTGTTAAGCTGGGCATGTACTCCGTTACGCCGTGATCGGAGGCATAGAAATGCTTCCAACTACTGCCCCCAGCAGCTTCCGTGGCATCGTCCATTTTGAACATCATGCCGTAGTTTTGCCCTGTATACCAATCCCGGACAATATCAGTCACATCCCAGGAAAAGTAACCACTGCCATTTCCAATTTGAATAGAATCCTCAACAGTCGTATCGTATCCAGGCTTATTATTCCAGGTAAGCGAATTTGTTTCCCAATTAGCCAACACCTTATGTACTTCCATAGTACCGGAGCTGTTAGAGGTATTATCCAGCTTATACATTTTTACTTCCGCTTCTACAATTATATCTGTAGCTGAAAGAACTGGTAAATCCTGGTATTTCAGGAATATACGATGGATATGACTGCTGGGGCCGTAGCCACATTCCAGGACATAACGATACATACTATAGCTACCATTACTTGCAACTGTATGATCCCGGATATTCATAATATCAATTTGTGGGGTAACGGCAGGGTCCAAAACCACTGGCCAGGAACGTGCTTCCTCTGCCAGCCATGCAGTGGGCAGTAGATAGATCAGGGTTCTGGTACTACCACTGCCGGTCAAACTGACCTGGATATCATAGTTATACTGATCGTCCGCATCCACCAGATATGGAGCGGGCATGACCATGACTATATTTTCTCTGTTTGCGTCATAGAAGTGGATGCTGTTATCTTCCTGCAGGACCGGAATCATGTCGCCCACGTTCAGTGAATAGCGGTAGCCCCGCAAAGTACTGCTGTAGGCTTCAAGGATAATAGATTCCTTTACCTGATTAGATTTCAGGTCATATAGGATATCTGTATTTGCATAAACATTCGCATACAAAAGCTGAGAGACATTCTTCTCAACAACAAATTCTTCATACTCGGTTTCCGCTCGGGCCTGTTCAAAATCGAGAGCTTCGATCTGGCCCTGAGCAGTTTGCGCAGACTGGACTGTGAATGTGTGGTCTGTTCCGTTTATACGCAGGCTCTCAAATTCTGGTTCCAGTGCTGCGGTTTGCAGGCCATCGATAATTTCCGGGCTTCCTGGAGCCCGAAGTTCTCCGGCCATTGTGAAGGAGAGGGTATAGCCATCCTTTGTAATGGTGATGGCATTGCTGTGGGATAGCTGTTGGGGAAAGTTAACATCCCACAAACCGGCCGTATTGGAATAAGTGCCGTCCAGGTGTGTACGCAGCGTATTGTCAATCTCTTCCCACGATCCGTCCACTTGGTAATGGACCGGGTGTGCGTAGACAGCTGACACATACAGACCATTATCTAACTTAAAGTCCTTACTGAACTCTGTCCGTTTTTCTTCTATCTCTTCTACGATCTGTCCCTTAGAAATACTCGTTTCCCCAGATAAAGGCACCAATGAGATGGTTTCTTCGTCTGCTACCGCATTCAGGGGGAACATATTGATAAGCATTACCAGTGTCAGAAGGACACTGCAAAGGCGTAACGAACGTTTTGTTATGTGTAATTCCTCCTATAATATTCGGTTTATGTTTGTCCAAACAAAAAGCGCATAAGCTGGTTTTCTTTCACACAGCTTATGCGCGTCGTTGGCTTGCTTTCAATCTATCTCTCCACAAAGAAAGAGGATCCAACAAACGAACATAGCTGCGGTAATAAACTGCATTGTTCATTGCGGATCCACTCCTTTTCATTAGATTTGTATTATAATGTTAACATACAATACAAAAACTGTCAAGGATGATGATAAAAATGTTCTATTTTTCATCAGTATGTTTGCTTATTTCTTCATACAGGGGATCTGCCACCAGCTCCGGGCCCAGATCCTTTGCCATTTTGTTATAAATATACTCGCCCAGCTCTACGGTGGAGCTGCTGAGTACCTGCTCCACCGGGATCACCTCCAGCAGGTTCACTTCGATCTCAGAGGGCTTCAGGCGGGCAAGATTTTCAAAGATGTAACGGGTGTTTTTCAGGGTGCAGACCACGATAGGTACCTGGGCTTTTTGGGCAATTTTGAATACGCCGTGGCGGAAATGGTGCAGTTTCCGGTGGGGCAGAATGTAGCCCTCGGGGAAGACACCGATGGATGCCCGGTCGTCCTTGATCAGCTGGATGCACTTCAGGATGGTTTTCAGAGCCTCCCGGTCGTTTTCCCGGTTGATGGGCTGGCATAAGATCTTATGCATCAGCTTGCCCACCAAAAACATCTTGCTGACCTCCCGCTTGGAAATGAAAGCAAGCTGCCGGTCCCGCAAAACGGTCATCAGCACAATAGGGTCTGTGTCGTGGGTGTGGTTGCTGACCAGCAGGAAGCGGCCGTCAGCGGGAAGCTGTTCCAAGCCCCGGGCACGGATGCGAATCCGCCCCACGGTAATAACCGCATCCATATACAGATGGAGCATCCGGCGGAAGAAGGCGCTGTCCTTCTCCTGGGGTACGTCTGTGCGGATGGTGCTGCAGGCAGCCCATAGGAACAAAAATGCCAGCAATGCCAGCAGAAGAACACTTCCCAGAAAGCCTGCGGGAAGAAGCCAAAGCCACGCAAGACTGCAAAACCCACCGGTCTGCATACAAAGCAGAACGGACAAAAGGGCAGAGCCGCCGCATAGGATCCCCAGCAGCATAACGATCACCTCTTTGAAATACAGGAGTTGTTCCCATTATACTCGTCCAATGCAGAAGAAACAAGAGCATTTTTTCTGAAAAGGGTAGAAATTGACCGGGGATACTGATATAATCGTATAGAATATAAAGGAGTGTGCTGTATGAAAAAGCGCATTTGGGAGCTGGACGCACTGCGGGGACTGGCGATCCTGGTGATGATCGCGGTCCATTTGATTTATGATCTGGTGGAGCTGTTTCGTGTGTGGGAGCTGAAAGACCCTTCCCTGTTTTACTTTCTTCAGGATTGGGGCGGGGTGATCTTTCTGGTACTGTCCGGTATTTGCGTGACACTGGGCACTGCTCCGTTGAAGCGGGGGCTGACGGTGTTCGGCTGCGGACTGGTCGTTACGGCGGTAACAGTGGGGATGTATCTGCTGAAGCTTACGGGCCGGGGCATCATCATTTACTTTGGCGTACTCCACTGTCTGGGGGTCTGTATGCTGCTGTGGCCGGTGTTTCGGAAGTGTCCTGCATGGCTGCTGGCGGTGCTGGGCACGGTAATGGCCGCCGGAGGACTGTATCTTGGAGAACACGTCCGCAGCACATCGGTGCTGCTGATCCCTTTGGGAATCCCAAGCTATGGCTTTTCGTCGTCGGACTATTTTCCCCTGCTGCCCAATTTGGGGTATTTTCTGCTGGGCGGGGCTTTGGGCAGGACGGTCTACGGGAAAAAGGAGAGTCTGCTGCCCCGGATCAATGACCAAAACCCGGTCTTGCGGTTTTTGTGCGGATGTGGAAGACGGTCGCTGCCCATCTACTTGCTCCATCAGCCGGTGCTGACGGCGGTGATCGCCCTGTTGCTGTTGTAGCGAAATTCTGATTCCTGATCACAGGAGGTTATGAGATGAAACGTTTTCTGAAACCCGGAATACTGCCCTGGTTCACCCTTGGCTGCGGTGGACTGGGCTTGGTGCTGCGGATTTGGCTGTATAGCGGGGTGGACCACAAGGGTCTGCTGCCTGTGGGACATCTTGGGTCTGCTTTAGCCTACATCCTGACAGCGCTGGTGTTTGGAGTCCTGTTTTTGTGTGTTCGTCAGCTGAACCCAGAGGGGGAATATACCCGGCTGTTTCCTGCGGGCTTTATGGGGGCAATGGGCTGCGTGGCAGGTGCCTGCGGTATTTTGGCAGCAGCCGTCTGTCAGTATGTCAGCGGTGATGTGCTGAGCTTGCTGTCGGTGATTTTAGGCTTTGCCGCCTTTGGCTGCTTGGGAAAGATCGGGCTGCACCGGCTGCAGGGCAGCCGTCCGTCTGTATATGCCCATATGCTGGTCACGGTGTTCCTGCTTTTTTATACAGTGGGACGGTGTCGGGGCTGGGGCTCAGAGCCCCAGGTTCAGATATACATTTTCCCCCTGCTGGCGTGCATCTTTCTGATGCTTACCGGATATTATCAGTCTGCGCTGGGCGCTTGTAAGAACTGCATACGCCAGCTGGTGTTTTGCAGTCAGGCGGCGGTGTTTTGCTGCTGTCTGTCCCTGAACGGAGAGCACCCGCTGTTTTATATGGGCATGATCCTGTACCTGACGCTGGATCTGTGCGGGGCGCAGAAGGAGCAGACACCGGAAACCCCGGCTGCGGAGGAGGAATAAGCTATGGTCCTTCCCCGGTCCGTTCAGTTTTGTATAGACACATTGGAAAAGAGCGGGTTTTCCGCCTATGTGGTGGGGGGTTGTGTACGGGATTCCCTGCTGGGAAGAATGCCCCATGACTATGATCTTTGCACCAATGCCATGCCGGAGGAAATATCCCGGATATTCGGGGATTTTCAGCAGGTACACAGTGGAGAAAAGCACGGAACAATCGGTGTTGTGATAGATCGCACGGTGTATGAGATCACCACCTTCCGTACCGAGGGCGGCTATCAGGACAGCCGCCATCCGGATTGGGTCCGGTTCGTCGGGCAGGTGGAAGAGGATCTGGCACGGCGGGACTTTACAGTTAATGCTATGGCCTATTCGCCCAGGACCGGTTATATGGATCCTTACGGGGGAAGAGCGGACCTGCAGAAGCAGGTGCTTCGGGCAGTAGGAGCTCCGGCTGCCCGCTTTACAGAAGATCCTCTGCGAATCTTGCGGGGTGTGCGTTTCGCGGTCCGGTTTGGGCTGCGCCCGGAGGCGGAAACGGAACAGGCGATGGTTGAGCTTGCTCCGCTGATGGACAAGCTGGCAAAAGAACGGGTGTTTGACGAGTTATGTAAACTGCTACCCCACGTTACCGCTTCAGATCTGCAGCGGTTTTCCCCAATTTTAACGGCAGTCATTCCGGAGCTTGCACCGACAGTGGGCTTTTTGCAGCACAATCATCACCACGCCTATGATGTGTTTACCCATACGGCTTATACTACAGAGGCAGTAACCGCTGACCCGGTCCTGCGCTGGGCGGCGCTGCTGCACGATGTGGGCAAGCCTGCCGCTTTTACCATGGACGAGCAGGGACAGGGTCATTTCAAAGGGCACGCAGAGCTGGGTGCCCAGATGGCAGATGCTATTTTGCGGCGGCTGAAAGCCCCAGCCGCGCTGCGGGAGCAGGTGGTGTTTCTGATCGGGCACCACATGCTGCAGCTGGAGCCGGACAAAAAGCTCCTGCGCCGCCGGGTGAGCCGGTATGGGGAGCAGCCGATCCGCCAACTGTTGATTTTGCAGAGAGCCGATTACAGCAGCAAGGGAACCGGTCTGCATCAGGATGAGGGAAGCTTTGAACAGACCCGGCAGCTGCTGGACCGGCTTATGGAGGAGGAAGACTGCTTCGCCGTCAAGGATTTGGCAGTAGACGGACGGGATCTGCTGGAGCTGGGCTTTGCGCCCGGACCCCGGGTGGGCGCGTGTTTGGAGGAGCTGCTGCAGCAGGTCCTGAGCGAGGCGCTGCCCAATGAAAAAGACCCGCTTTTGCAAAGGGCAAAGGAATATTTGAAAGAGGGCGTTTTATGAATATAGCGATCGTTACCGGGGCAAGCTCCGGAATGGGCAGAGAATTTGTGCTGCAGCTTTCTCAATACGTACAGATTGATGAAATTTGGGCGGTTGCCCGCCGGGAGCAGGCGTTGGAGTCACTGAAACAGGAGTCCCCGACTCCTGTTCGGGTAGTCCCGCTGGATCTGTGTCTGACAGAGAGCTATGAGCGGTTTGCCGCGCTTTTGGCGGCGGAAAAGCCGGAGGTGAAGCTGCTGGTCAACGCAGCGGGCTTTGGAAAATTCGGTGATTTTGAGCAGATCCCTCTGGAAGAGGATTGCCGGATGATCGAGCTGAACTGCAAGGCGTTGGTGGCGATGACCCGGATCACCCTGCCGTATATGCACGCCGGAAGCCATGTGCTGCAGCTGGACAGTTTGTCTGCCTTTCAGCCTGTGCCTTACATTACCACCTACGCTGCCACAAAAGCCTTTGTGCTTAGCTACAGCCGGGCAATGAATGAGGAGCTGCGCAGTCGGGGGATCCGGATGATGTCGATGAATCCCGGTTGGGTCAAGACGGAATTTTTTGATCACGCCATGAAAACGAACGATTCCCATGTCCAGTATTTTAACCACCTGTATGAGGCACGGGATGTGGTAGCCACCGGTTTGCGGCATTTGTATAAAACCAAAAAGCAGGTATCCGTTCACGGACTGCCTATCAAGGGACAGGTCCTGCTGGTGAAGCTGCTGCCTCACAGCCTGGTGATGAAGGTGTGGCTTGCCCAGCAGAAGAAACCCAAGAACAACACAAATCTGACAACAAAATAATACAAGGGTGCGTTTTTACGCACCCTTAAAATTTAGGGATCGGCGTCCCCTCGACGGTCTTTTTAATTCTCCCTGCCGGGGGGGGGTACTTTCTTGTTTCGCCAAGAAAGTACCCAAAGAAGGCGACATAGGGGCGGGGCTGAGCGTGCGCTCCCGCGCACAAACCGCCCCGCCCCTATGTACCCCTCCTGCGCTGCTCTGGCAAGGAGGAGAAATACTCTGGGATTTTATAGATTGTATTTATACGCCGTAGACCAGCCAGATGTAGATGTAAGCCGGGATGATGGCAGCAAGGGTGAAGGGGATGCCGATCTTAAAGAAGTCGGCGTTTTGAACCTCATGCCCTTCCTTGCGCAGAATACCGATGGCGGTGATGTTGGCAGATGCGCCGATGGGGGTGATGTTACCGCCCAAAGTCGCGCCGGAGAGCAAGCCGAAGTACAGCGGGATTGCCAGCACAGCAGCATCTACACCCACACCGGGAGCCATCTGCTGGGCAATACCGGCGATCACAGGGATCATGGTGGCAACATAGGGAATGTTATCAATAAAAGCAGAGATCAGGACAGATGCCCAAACGATAATGGTGAACATCAGGAACACATTGCCGCCGCCCAGCTTTGTCAGCAGCTGCGCAAGGGCGTCGATCACGCCCATGTTGGAAATGCCGCCGATCATCAGGAACAGACCGATCAAAAGACCGAGGGTTTCAAAGTCGATAGCTTTCAGCGGTCCAAGCACAGCCTCTGCGGTCTTTTTCTTGCAGAAATTGTAGATCAGACCGATGGCGAGGAGGGAGCAGCAGATGATGCCGTTGATCTCGCCGGGCAGATTCCAGCTATCAGGAGCAAAGGAGGCGCAGATCAGCAGACCGATGGTGCCCAGCAGAAGGACAGTGGGAACGTAGTCGGACACCTCTGTGATGCTTTCGGACTTGGGGATCGCACCCTTTTCCTTACGGAAGATCCAGTAGACAATGAATGCAGAGAGCACAGCACCCAGCTCCACAGCAAAGAACATGGAGGGCTTATTCTGATACCAGAAGAAGTCCATAAAGCTCATATCCAGGGCAGAACCCAGCATAATGGCGGTAGTATCGCCCACCAAGGTGGCGGCGCCCTGCAAATTGCTGGATACAGCAATAGAAATAATGAACGGGACAGGGTTGGTATTGAGCTTCTTACAGATGGCAATGGCAACGGGCGCGACCATCAGAACAGTCGCAACATTGTCAACAAAGGCAGAGATCACGCCGGCGAACAGACTCAGGCAGACAGCGGCCCACTGGATATTGGGGACCCGGTTCATAATCATATCCGCCATACGGGCAGGCATCCGGCTGTCGATAAACAGCTGCACAAGACCCATCGTGCCGCCAATCATCAACAGCACGTTAAAGTCAAGCACCGAGAGAATCTGGTTGAGGGGAAGCATACCGGTGACGATAAAAACAATGCCGGCGGACAGGGCTATGTAGGGACGAAACTTGCTGAAGGTCAGCATCAAAACGTAGGCAGCCGCGAAGATCACAATAGCAGGTATCATACTGGTGTCCTTTCCTTTCAGTTGTTCATTTTTGATATACAGAGCAAACCTTACCGGGTCAGTGTATACTTTTGAGCGTAATCGGCAAAGAGCCGGTCGAACGCCGGATTGTTTTCCTTCATATTGCGCATAGCCTCATGGGCGTTCATGGTATGGGCAGTGGCGTCGATGGTGCAAATGGCAATGTTGGAGCAGTGGTCTGCAGTTCTCTCCAGGCTGTTGCCGGCACGCCGCTCCAAGCCGTCGCCCATTACATTCATTCCGAACAGGAACAGGCTTAAGCCGCCGATCATTGTCAATACGTCAAAAATAGTCATAAGAACCAACCTTTTATATTTATTTACAGGTAAGACCTGTGAAAAAAGCAAAACTGCTCTGCCCATTATATGGGCAGAGCAGCAAAAATTGAGTTAAGATTTGAGAATAGTAATTAAGAAACGGCAAAGATTCCTCCGGTTATTCCTGCACATCCAACATTCTGTAGCCTACACCCAGTTCGTTGACGATGTACCGGTTTTCGCCGGGACGGCAGCCCAGCTTTTTGCGAATGTTTGCCATATTGACCTGCAGTTTTTTCACGCTGCCCTCGTCCAAAGAGCCCCATATAGCGCAAATAATGGCAGAATAGGTCAGGACTTTTCCGGTATATTGGCTCAGAAAAGCTAAAATGTTGTATTCTGTTTGCGTCAGGTGAATGGTTTCTGCACCCACCTTAACTTTGCGGCGGTCATAATCGATCATCAGATCGTCCAGTGTAAAAACGCTGCCGGGTGCGGCGGCGTGGCTGTTGTGCCGGTTGTTCCGCAGCGCAGCCCGAACCCGGGCCAGCAGCTCCCCGGTACCAAAGGGCTTGGTGATGTAGTCGTTGGCACCCAGGTCCAGCGCGGAAATCTTATCCTGCTCTTCGGTTCTGGCAGACAGAACGATGATCGGCACGGCGCTTTCCTGCCGGGCGGTGCGTATAAATTCCTCTCCGTCCATATCCGGCAGACCCAGATCCAGCACCACCAGATCGGGTCGGTGAGAGGTCAGCATCAGAAGACCCTGCTGACAGCGTTCGGTGGTCAGCACTTGATAACCGTTGGTTTCAAGGACGGTATGCACAAAGCTTGCAATGCTGCGGTCATCTTCTACCACAAGGAGCTTATATTTATTGTTCGGCATGCTTACGGTCCTCCATTTCCAAAGCAAAGCTAAAGGCTGCGCCACCCTTTGGACGGTTAAAGGCTTTTATCTGCCCGTTGTGGGCTTTGATAATGGTGCTGCAGACAGACAGACCGATTCCCATATTGCTGCGGCCGGTATCGGTAGGCGCTTCGCTGCCCAGCAGGCCGGTGAACAGATGGTCTATTCGTTCCGGAGGGATACCGCAGCCGTCATCCTCTACGGAAAAAACCGCTTTACGGTCGCGTACGGTGACCCGCAGCCACAGATTTTTCATACCGTGGGCGTGAAAAATCGCATTTTCAAGCAGATTCATCAATACCTGCTCAATGAGCATAGCATCCATGGGAATACATACAAACTCCTCGGGGATTTCCACATGGACCTTTTGGTCCGGATAATGCTTATGGAATTTCAGAAGCAGAGAATCGATCAGTTCCTCTAAAACCGTACTGTTTTTGGACAGGCGTACGGTATCCGCATCCACCCGGGTGACGGACAGCAGATTTTCCACCATACGGTTCAGCCACTGGGCATCAGACTGCACATCCTTGAGTAGCTTCAGCTGTGTTTCCCGGCTGAGCCCGTCGTAGTTTTCCACAATGGCAGAGCAGGCGCCGTAGATGGCAGTCAGAGGGGTGCGTAAATCGTGGGAGACAGCCCGCAGCAGGTTGCCCCGCATCCGTTCCTTTTCGGCATCTGCCTTCAGCTTTTCCTGCTGCTTCAGCCGGGTGGTCAGACCACCGGTCAAAATGGCAACGATCAGCATGGCAACTGCCGAGGAGATGCACTCCGGAGAGATCAGATCAAAAGCCCAGTAGGGATAGGTGAATGCCCAGTTTACCGCAATCACACTGATCAAAGACGCGGCAATACCCCAAAGATAGCCCTGTGTCCGCCAGGAGACGAGAAAAACACCCAGCACGAAGATCATAGGGGTCATAGCCGGGGTCTGAAATTGATTTTGCAGCAGAAGATTTAAGCCGAAAGCACTCAATAAAACAAGGCAGGTAAAGCCGCTGTCAGCCAGCAGCCGGTTTGTTTTTGACATATAAAAACACCTCTTTGTTTATTGTAGCATGTTTTTTGAAAAAAAGCATCTGACAGGCGGTTCCTTAGCGTATATTACAGGTAAAGACTTGGTAAAAAAACAGCCAAAACCGCTGGAACAAAATGTTCCGGCGGTTTTGCATTATATACCCAGCTGCTTCAACAGCGCATCGGCGGAAGCACATTCCTCCCGGGAAAGGGTCAAAGAGCCTGTTGTTTCCTGTACGGCTTGCTTAAAACGGTCAAAACGCAGCAGGCGCAGCCAACGGTGGACCTGACAAAAGGGGAGCAGCCATTTGTGTTTTTGCAGAATGGGGAATTGCCCTTTTAATGAACCGTAGGGCAAAAAGATCCTGGACAGCAGGAATTTGGCGCGGCTGCCCTTTTGAGACTGGAGGACCGCGGTTCTGTTAGAAACAGTTCCGTAGACACCGCCGCTGAGAATGTATTCCTCCGTTTTGGCGGTGAGTTCTGTATGGGCATCACCGGACAACCAAACCTCAGAAAGCTTTACGGCGGCTTTTTCAAAGGCCAGCAGACCGCTTTCTTTCAGTAAAGCTTCCCGTTTTTCGGGGTCAAAGGTCACTTTGCGGTTCAGCAGCCAAAGGTCCAGCAAGGGACGGATTCCGCAGCCACCATAATAAAAGTGCGTTGCCATATGCAGGATGTGGTAAAAGTAAAACATCTCGTCGGACAGCTGTTGCTGCGCGCTGTTTTCCTTTACGGGGACAGTGTATTGCCACACAGTCTCCAAAAGCTCGTGTCCGGCATGGAAGCGGTCTTCTTCCAACAGAGTAAAATGCAGCTCCACATGCAGACCGCTGGGATCCAGCAGCAGAACGTCATGGAAATTACGACCCTCGTTGGTGTAGCCCAGTTCTGAAACCAGGACGCTGATGGTGCGGTCCAGATCCGCTTCGTGCACCAATACATCGATATCGCAGCTTGTCCGCAGCCACGGCTCCGGGTAGAGTTTTCGGATCACCGCGCCCTTCAGAGGGATAAAAGGGATATCCGCCTGCTCCAGCACCCGGAAAATCTGTCCGCAGGCGTGGCTCATACGGACATACCGCTGAACCGCCTGTTTGGTGACGGCTTTGAATTTGCGGGAGATCTCATCATCGCCCAATACCCCGGCTTTGCTCAGGGCCTGACCGGCAATATGGGCTAAATCATGCTTTTTAGATAATTCAAATACAGCGCAAAGGGTCTGTTCGGTAAGTGTGCTTTTTACTGCATCATCAATGGGCGCATCACAAAGCTCCGCCCGCAGTAACGAAAACAGCAGTTGTTGAGTTGTCATGGTGGTTCATTCCTTTTCTTAGGGGCTGCGCTGCTGTCTGGGGAGCTTTTGAAGAATGGTCAATAGATTCCCGGACGGTACAGGCAATAAAACGTGGTAAAAACGAGCCTTACCGTACAAGAAGGACACGCTTTTAGATCAGCCAAAGGCTCTGAACGGCAGTCTGTTTTCAACCGTTATAAGCCCAAATAGTTCATCAGGTCTGCTGTAGCAGATAACAATTCGCGGGAAATGCCGGCGTTTCTGTTAGCTTCCTGAACAAGGACGGAAGCCTTTCCGTGAAACAGCAGCTTTACCCACCGCACTACCTGAAATACAGGTGTTAAGTATTTATGCTTTCGAAGCACCGGGTAATAATACTTGATCATATCGTAGGGCAGGTAGATCCGGCTTAAAAGATTTCGCAGCCTGCCCCCTTTTTTGTATTGGGAAAAGGCGGTGGTGTTGGTCAGAGTGCCGTAAACGCCGCCGTTGAGGACATACTCTTCCATCATACGGTCCATGAACGCATAGGATTCGTCCTCAAACCAGATCCGCGCCAGCTTCTCAGCGGCCTTCGCAAAGGGCAGAAGATCGCCCTCCTCCAAAAGCCGTTCCCGGTCCGTTCTGTCAAAATCGATAACATTGTTCAAAAGCCACAGATCCATAAAGGGTTTGATCCCGCAGCCGCCATTTTGAAAATGCTTTGCCATATGGGCAATGTGGTAGAAGTAGAATACAGGATCAGCCAGCTGATAGTTATAGGAACCGGGCTTGGACGGGGAGGCGTTTTTCCACAGATCAGCCAGCAGCTGACACTGCTTTTTGGAAACGAAATCCTCGATCAGGGTATGATGGAGCTCCACATGGATTCCTTCGGGGGAAAATACAGAGATATCGTGAAGGGCTTTTTTTGTATTTTTGTAGCCCAGCTTTTCTACAAAAGCGTTTACCACCCGGGGAAGGTCCTCTTCTTTGATAAAGATGTCGATATCGCAGCTGGTGCGCATCCAGTTCTCCGGATAATATTGACGGAGCACAGAACCCTTCAAGGGAATAAACGGCACCTGTAATTGCTCCAAAAAGGCGCAAATACGTCCAAATTCACGGTCCATTTTGACATAGCGGTAAAATGCTTGCCGTGCCTTCTGTTTCATCTTTTGGATGTTTTCATCCGGCTCAAGCCCGGGGAGCTTACTGATCGCCTGTCCTGCTATATGGGCCGCATCGTGGGCAGCGGCAAGCTTGTAAAGCCCGGCAAGCGTTTCCGGGGAAAGAGCCTGCCGTACTTCCTGAGAAAGAGGCTCTTTCCGCAGTTCAGAACGCAATATTAAAAATAAGATTCTTTCAACAGGCAAAGTTACCACCTCAAAAAATAGTTCCATTCGGACAGCAGGAAGATCGGTTTAATCATAAAGAACCGTTTAGTACAGCACAGCAGAACCGGAGGAGGGTGTATAGATCGTGGCGGAATGTTCGTATCCGTGCAGGTCATAATACTCCCGGTTCAAGAGCTCAACAATCTGCTCAGCCTGGGCTTTTTTGACCAGCGCAATCACGCAGCCGCCCAGCCCTGCACCGATGATTTGACTGCCAAGAACACCGTCTGTGGCGTTCAGCAGATCACAAAGACCGTCAATTTGCGGAGTCGAGCAGCCGTATACGCCGCTTTGCTGATCCAACGGGGCCTGCTCCTGTGCAAGCTGCTGCAAAAGCTCGTCGGAAATCTGCAGCTGGGTCAGCCGGTCGCCGTTGTGGCTGACCTTCATCATCTGACCCAGGGCGCTGTAGTCCTCATTTTTCAGCGCGTCAAGACACTTTTTGCTTCTGGCGCATTCGGAAATACCGAACAACGCCACGCCCCGCAGGTCGTAGGTACCCGGGTCGGTATGGTTTGCGAAGATCTTTCGGATCTTGTTTTCGTTATCCGGGATCAGTTGCAGGATCTGCGCTCTGGTTACCTTTTCAGGCAGAGCCAACAGCATCTGATAGACCTCTGAAACCGGCTCGATCGCTGCCAGATCCCGAAGCTCCTGCAGATGGACGTCCGGGAATTTTCGTTTCAGGATCATAAAGGCAAACTCGTATGCTGCGATCTTGGCATTGAAAACATCCCGACTGCCCTCAGATTTTTTTGACTCGATCTTGCTGTCTGCAACGATCAGAGCATATTCTTCGGAAAAGGGAACGGATTCTCCTACACCGAAGGGCTTAAAATTCAAATGGGTTATGGCGTTGCGCTTGCTGCATTTCATAGCTGCGTGGTCGCCGGCGCCGCCTCTGGAGCCTACGAACCATTCGCCCTCGCCGCACAATTCCACAAACTGTGTCTGTGTCAGATTCATGCTGTTCAGGGAAACGATGGCCTCCGCAGCGCCAACAACAAGGCTGGAAGAGGAGGACATGCCGGCTGCCGGGGGAATGTTTCCGGAAATGGCTGTGTCCATACCGCAGAGGGGTGTTTCGTTTTCCAGCGCAAACCGCAGCGCGGCAGCCTTCACATAGTTGGACCAGTCGCCTCTGCTTTCCAAAAGCCGCCGCTTGACCGGCTTTGCGTCCAGATAATCCAACCACTGTTCGTGGGGCGCGATGGAAAGGGCTTGACTGACAGAGAATGTCCGGTCCGGGTATTGGGAATCTGTGTTAACGATGCTGAACACGTCATCTTCCCGGGGGGAAGCGATGAAGACCGTATCCCGGTCAACAGCCATAACATTCAGACTGCCGCCCCGGTGGTCGATATGCCGACCCATCAGATTCAGTCTGCCGGGGGCTCTGGTGATCAGCACCTTCTTGTCTCCGTAAGCACTGATAAACCGTTCCAGCAGCACAATATAGCGTTCTTTTTGTGCCTGTGTTGCCGGACCGTAAATGGGACTGAACAGCTCGTCGGTCCTGCCGGACCGGATGTCGTCAATAAACTCTGAAGCATACCGCATAAAGTGCTTGCTGACTTGCCGCAGGTCGGGCTTTGTGCTGTATGTGAGCATATCGTCTGCGTTTTTAACTTCATACAGAACAGCCTCGTTCTTTTCCGCATAATAGGCAAGGCAATCTGTCAGATACAATTCTCCCTGGGCGTTGCTGCTGTTCAGCGTTCCGATGGCGCGGATCGTTTCTTCCGTATCCAGGCAGTAAAGACCGGCATTGGCGTATTGGGCATTTAAGAGCTCCTCGGCTGTAAATGTCCGGGATGCCAGGGTGACGGTGCTTGCCGGGTCCTTTCCCCGGGCGCTGCGGAGAACCTTTTCTGCCTTTTTGGGATTCAGTCCCAAAGCCAGGAGAATTTCCATACGCCGCTCTTCCGGAACGCCGCCCAGCGTCATCATTGCCGCGTCGGCAAACTCCACAACACCATAGGGCTTGCCGTCTGCCATGGCGATCCGTCCGCCGTTGAAGTTTGCCATTCTCGGCTGTACGCCCCAAACGGCTTTGGCAGTCTTTGCCCGCTCGATCAGATCAGCGATCACCTGGGGCGCAATAATCTTATCGCCCATGGAAATGATGCACGGACCGGTTGAACCCACAGAAGACAGAGCGTTCAGACCGCACAGGGCAGCGTGTCCTGTGCCCTTTTGCTCCTTCTGATAGGCGTATACAATACCCGGTTCTCCGTCCAGCGCGTCCATGACCGTGGAAGCCAGGTGGCCGACAACGATCACAAAGCGGTCCACGCCGCCCTGACGCATATTTTGAACGATCCGCTTGATGACCGGAATACCGGCGCAGTCAAAGCTGACCTTGTTTTTGCTGTCATCGCCCATTCGTGTGCCCTTACCGGCACATAAAATTACCGCAGATGCCACTACAAGTTCCTCCTATAAAGAAACGGTCTGAATTTGACAGGGGACGCTCTGATCCGCCCGTTTTTTGCCCGGAGCAATACTCCTAAACGGCGGATTTTACTGGTTTGTTTTGTTTTTGTTCAGGAAGCCTGCCAAAAACCCAATGCCGGACTTAAAGAGCTTCCGGTTATGGGGAAGCAGCAGGAAAAGGATCAGGCAGCCGATCAGTACAGGATATCTGATCACAGAATCCTGCAGCAGCATATTTGCAAAGGCGATCGCCACAAACAGCGCGATATTGCTGATCATTGGGAACAGGCTTTCCACACTGGAATACAGACGCTGACCCCAGAAGGTTTTCAAAATCAGCGCGGCGATAGCACCTGCACCGGCGGAGATGGCTGCGCCGTTCACCCCGATCCGGGGGATCAGGAGCACACACAGAAGGGCGTTGATGGCAGCGCAGACACCATAGATTACAATATTCAAGGAGGTCTTCAGCTTCAGCGCGATGCCTACACAGGTGGTTTCACCGATGGTATAGCAAAGGGGCGTCAGGATCAAAAAGGGCAAAAACTGGGTGATATAGGTATAATCCCTGTTCACCACCAAAAAAATCGCGTTTTGGAACAGCACGATCAAAATGCCAAGCAGCGGCATAAAGGTTACAATATAGCCGTGCATTTGCTTGATTTTGTGCTGGTTGGTATCGTGATTCTTAAAAACATAGGGTGTCCAGAAGGTGTTAAAGCCGGACTGTACCACATTGAGCGCTGTAGCAACGGTAACGGCGACGGAATAGCCGGCAACATAGGAAAAACCGCCAAAGGAGCGCAGCATAAACTGGGGGATGTTGTTATTCAGCAGTGACATCAGCACCGACGGGATCAGAGGCAGGGAGAACAGCAGCTGCTTTATATACAGCGTGGAGTTTTTCTTCAGACCGGGCAGGCACAGTTCTTTGCTTTGAGCAAGCAGAATGATAAGGCACAGCCCCACAGCCACACCGCCGGAGAAGATGATCGCCGTCCGGTAGCTCCGATCCATAGGAGCAGAAAGCAGATATACGCCTTTGGTGCAGAGGCTTAGCAAGACGGTGAAAACCGTGTAGCTGAGCAGTTTGTTCCGCATACGGTACAGCACTGAAAAGAAGCGGATCACCAGCAGTCCTGCCAAGTAGCAGGGCAACATTGCAAGAAGCAGGGGATCTGCCTCTCCGAACAGCCACATTCCGATAGGTCTCCAAAAGAGGGCTGCCAGACCGGTCAGGACCAGCAGTGCCAGGAACACCACGATCATATCAAAGGACAGCAGCTGCTTTTTTCCTTTTTCTTCTTCTACGTTTACATAAAATCTGATGTAGCCCTGATCCAAGCCAAGGCAAAGCAGCATATACACAACAGATCCTACGGAAATGAAGAAATTGATCTTCCCCAGATCCGCCTCCGTATACAGGTGGCTGGAGATGGGCACGACGATAAAGCTCAGCACTGCTGAGAACCAGCTGCCTAAGGAGTATCCGAAAATAGACCGGATCAGAGAATTGCTTTTTTTACTTTCCAACTTCATATTCTCCTGTAACAGATAGGTCATTTCCTGCCGATATGCTGTTTTTCTTTCCGACTGCCATCAGCCCGAAGAAAAACCACACGATCATACCTACAAACAAGTTGTTTTGGGTCAGGGACACTTCCAGACACTCGTGAACAATGAATGCCGCGCCGAAGGAAGCCGCGATCCGCCACTGGGGAAATTTCTGATCCATTGTAAAGCGGATGGCGTTCAAATAGAACAAAAGTAAGGTGGCGATCCCGATGAAGCCTGTTTGCAGTGCGGTCTGCAGCCACAGATTATGACTGGAAAAAGGTGTTGTAAAAAAGGAATTAGGGACCTTATCCAATCCGTAACCGATCAACGGAGACTGCATAATGATGGTCTCAAGTTTTTTCCAAACGACTTCTCTTCCGGAGAAGAAGTTCTTATTCAAATATTTTCTGGAGAGCAGCTCCAGCTGCAGACCTAATTCTGTATCCAACAGCTGGGGATAAATAATGGAAAACGCAGCAACAAAGAGCATGGAAGCAACGATCAGCAATACGCTCCGCCGCCGGGCGGTTTGCTCCTTGCGGCAGTTCAAAAATAACAGACCTGCCAGGAAAATAGCCACTGTAAGCGTGGCCGATCTGCTGTTTGCCACGATGAACAGGAAAGCCAAAAAGGCATACATGATGTAATAGCTTTTTTTGCTTCCGCTTTTTTGGGATTGCTGCAAATAGACCAGAATGACCAAATATCCCAGCAAAATTCCTGCCAAAGTATTGCTGTGAAGGTAAATTGCGCAATAATAATTGGTCACAAAGCCTGTTAAGGGCCACCAGATTACAAACAAGAGCAGCTGGAGAAAGATCACATTGCGGACAAATCCCAGATTGACATATTTGGCATCCAGCCAGCTGTTACCGATGTAGCACATAACGATGCAAAAGCACTGCACCACCCGGACCAGGGAGGAATTCAGGAATATTACATATTCCAGGACAAGCCAACCCAAAAACAGCAGCGCGGACAGCAGTACATAGAAAGAGAGCTTTCCTCTTCGCTCGAAAATGTGGATGCCCACAAAGGCAAGGTCCAACCCGCAGCATGCCAATGCCGCGGCGGTAAACAGACCGTAGTTTGAAGACAGGGGAAGGACCACCAAAACCAGCAGCACCTTCAGTTTAAAATAAAAAGAACCTACACTCATTACACAATCTCTTCCAGAATATCGAATAGCCGGACAAGTCCCCGAATTGGCGGCGCTTGCCCTTTGCGGACGCTTACTTCTTCAGTGCTTCGGTGTAGAGCGTTTCTACAGCTTCAAAGCAATGGTTAAACTCATAATGCTCGTTGGCAAACGCTCTGCCCCGCAAACCCATAGCCCGGGCCTCCTCCGGATGGTCATACAGCCAGATCAGCTTTTCGGCGATCTGCTCCGGTGCCTGCTTATCCACCACCAGACTGGTCTGTCCCGGATTGGTTGCTTCCATCAAACCCGGGATCCGGGAAATGATCACCGGCAGGGCACAGGCCTCTGCTTCCACCGCCGATACGCCGAAGCTCTCACTTTCCAGGGTGCTGGGGATGACGGCAACATCCATATTTGCGTATTCCTCGGCTGCCTGCATTTGGGAAATCTGACCCAGCCAGCTGATCCGCTCATCCAGCCCCAAAGTCTTGCCCAAAGCCCAAAGCTCTTCCTTCTGATTGCCGGTGCCGGCGATTCGAATCTCCAGCGGGATCTCGGGCCGCTGTTCCAGCACCATGGCGGCTGCCTTCAGGATATCCTCAATGCCGTATTTCTTTGCCAGCGTTTTGACTGTGCCAATCACGAATCTGCCGTCATCAGCAGGTCTGGTACGCTTGGCAGGCGAAAACAGCTCCATGTCTACACCAAAGGGTGTAATGCCAATAGGCTTGTCGGTATAGTTTTTTGTTTCCTCTGCCATGGCGCGGCTTGTAGAGAGCACATGGGCCGCCTTTGACAACGTATACTTGACCAGCCATTTATGTAAAAAGCTCTTTTTGGGGAAGTCATAAACGTCCGCGCCCCACACAGACAGCCAGAATGGACGCACCTTGGAAAAGGCGCACATGCTGCCATAGCTGGTCAAATAATGAGCATGCACAATATCCGGCTGGATGGAATCGATCAACGCCTTCAGCTGCTTGCCGTGCATCAGATAGTCCAGCTTTTTGGCATCACTGGCGTGCTTGGAGTCTACTTTGGTGTCCAGCACGTGTACCTGCGCATACGCACATTCTCCCGGAAATACCGAAATCAAATGGACCTCGTGACCCTTTTCGTGAAAATATCTGCACCATTTTTGAATATGGGCGTTTTCAACAGTATACAAGAAGCAAATCTTCATATCCGTCAACCTCTCTGACCTATTTTTTTAGCGGGAACACCGCCGTAAATACAGTAGGGCTCGGTGCTTTTGGTAACAACCGCGCCGGCGGCGAGAATACAGCCCTTTGCCACGGTAACACCCGGCAGAATGGTGACCCTTCTGCCGATCCACACATCATCCTCGATCACTACAGGCTTGTAGGACTCGTAGCCCTGGTCAATCATTGGGCGGGTGATATCGTCGTGTCTGTGGTTTCGGGTGAGGATCACAGCCTCCGGACCCATCAATACATTTTCTCCTACGGCAACAGGTCCGTCAATCTCGCAGGCAACGCCCAAAGAAGAGCGCTTGCCGACTGTTACGTGGGGGTTAAAGTGGGCGTGCTTTTCTATGTTCGCGGTTTTATCCACGCTTTTGCAGATTCTGCGGGCAAACCAATTTCTTAGCTTTCTAGCCAACTTGAACCTTCTGGATTCCGGCAAGGGTGCTGCAATAAATAAATAACAGGCATACAGCAGCTTTTGTTTTTTGCTCCAACAAATCTTCTGTTCTGTACTCATATTACAAACCTCTTTACAGTGCTGAAAGTATTCGCAACACGGTTACGAATACTTTTTCAGCGCATTTATAACATAGGAAACAAAACAAATGCAGGCATAGGGCAAGGACAGCTTCTCTACCTTGCGGTACAAAAACCACGTCCGTTTCAGGGCGGTGAGCTTGTTGCTGGACAGGGAACCGTTGTGCCGTCTGTATTTTGCCAGGGATTCATGGAGCGCGTAGCCGGTCACGCCTGTTTTCAGGATCTGCAGCCAAGTGGCACCGTCCTGTCCCCGGCGGATATCCGGCATAACCATCAGCTTTCGGTCGATCACATCTCCATCCAAAACAATGGAATGGGTGCAGGTGATCGGTCCTTTCAAGTAACCGGAATATGTAACGGAAGAGGGAACCCGGACGGTTTTTCTGTATTCACCGTCGCCGCTGATAATATCGTAATCCGTGTAGCACATAGCGCAGCCGTTCTGCTTCATATACGCCAGCTGATGCTCCAGCTTTTCTGCTGTCCAAAGATCGTCGGAATCCAAGAATGCAATATACCGACCCTTGGCGTGGGACAGGGAATTGTTTCTGGTCTTAGCCGCGCCCTGATTGACTTCGGACCGGAATACCTGGATCCGGTGATCCTCCCGGGCTTTTGCCAACGCTTTTTCCACAGTTGCGTCTGTGGACGCGTCATCGGTGATCAGCAGCTCCCAGTTGGTATAAGTTTGCGCCTGAACAGATTCGATAGTCTCATCGATCCACTGTTCGCTGTTATAGGACGCCATGATAATACTGACAAGCGCAGCGTCTTTGCTGTTTGACATATTCTGCTTCCTCCTGTGAACACACAACTTTATATATGCCGGGATGCTCTGTGACTAGAAAATACAATAATTTCACATTCTATAAAAGTATACAAGATAAATGGGGAAAATGCAAGTAAATATTAAAAAAACATTAAAAAATATGACAAAAACAGGGCTGGTAAATTCTGGTTTTTTCGACAGTTTTAATAAGAGTTGAAGAGGTGGTTGGCTTCCCCTAAAGAAAATGCGCAAAATCATACAAGATTTTTTGTTGGGATGTCTTCCAATTTAAGGGATTATGGTGTAATATAAATATATGAATCTTCAAAGGAGGCGTGTGTATGAGCAGTCAAAACCGCACAGCGGCAGATCCAAAGCTGCAGGAGCGGATCAACAAGCAGCAAAAGCGTGATCATCGGGTGGAGCATATTTACCGCAGAATCCTGCATGTGATCGAGCGGATCATCGCGTCTGTTACCATTTTGGTCCTGATCGCAGCTCTGTTGATCGAGGTCTATCAGATGTTCACGACCGAGGGGTATTTGGCGGATATGAACCAATACCTGCACAACATTCTGACCATCGTTGTTGGTCTGGAGTTTGCGCGTATGCTGATCGATACTACACCCGCAAGCATTTTGGAGGTTCTGACTGTGGCAATCACCCGGCACGTGATCCTAAGCCACGATAATTACTGGAGCAATGTGGCCTGTGTTGCGTGCATCGCCGGCCTGTTTGCTATCCGCCGCTTCCTGGTCCCCAGAGGAGAGCTGAAGGAAGAAATGGTGGAAATGGAATAACGCTGATCAAGCGGAAAGGACTTGTATGATGAAAAAGATTATGTATGTTAGAGAGGTTGCAGAAGTATGATCATCCATAATGCCGATAATGTAGAGGTTCGTTTGGAGAACGGACATAAATACGCCATCCGTCCTATTAAGGCGGGAGAAAATGTTATTAAGTACGGAAATCCTATTGGACATGCTCTGCAGGACATTCAGCCCGGTGAGCAGGTACATACCCACAATTTGGCGACCAATCTATCCGGTAAGATCGAGTACAGCTATGAGCCCGGCGACCTGACCCGGGAAACCCTGCCTGCGCCGGAGTTTATGGGCTACCTCCGGGAAGACGGACAGGTGGGTATCCGCAACGATGTGTGGATCATCAATACCGTCGGCTGCGTGAATAAGATCGCGGAAAAGCTGGCAAAGCTGACCGGCGCCAAGTATTTTGCCCATCCCTACGGCTGTTCCCAGCTGGGAGACGATCAGGCGCTGACCCAGCAGGTGCTGAAGGGTCTGGTGCAGCATCCCAATGCCGGCGGTGTGCTGGTGCTGGGCTTGGGCTGTGAAAACAACAATATTCCTCTGTTCCAAAAGATTTTGGGCAGCTGGGATGACCGCCGGGTCAAATTCCTGATTGCGCAGGAGGAAGAGGACGAGATCGAAGCCGGCGTGAAGCTGATCCGGCAGCTGCAGGAGCATGCGGCGACCTATAAGCGGGTGCGGCTGCCCCTGTCCAAGCTGGTGATCGGTCTGAAATGCGGCGGCAGCGACGGCTTCTCCGGCATTACCGCCAATCCTCTGGCAGGTCGGCTGTGCGACCGGTTTACCGCTATGGGCGGCAGCTGCGTCCTGACGGAGGTGCCGGAAATGTTCGGCGCGGAGCATCTGCTGATGCAGCGCTGCGTCAGCCGGGAGATCTTTGACAAGACTGTTGCGCTGATCAATGATTTTAAGGATTACTACACCCGCCACAATCAGGTGGTTTACGAAAACCCCTCTCCCGGAAACAAGGCGGGCGGAATCACGACCCTGGAGGAAAAATCTCTGGGCTGTATTCAGAAGGGCGGACTTGCACCGGTTACAGACGTGCTGACTTACGGTCAGCGGGTGAGCAAGCCGGGTCTGTCTCTGCTGAACGGTCCCGGCAATGATATGGTGGCGGTCACCAACCTGATGGCGGCAGGCGCCCATATCATCCTGTTTACCACCGGCAGAGGCACACCTCTGGGTACAGGCGTTCCCACGGTCAAGATCGCTACAAACCACGCTCTTGCAGAGCGGAAGGCAGGCTGGATCGATTTTGATGCATCCGGGCTGCTGGATGGCACAGATCTGACCGATGACCTGCTGCAGTACATTATCCGTGTGGCAAACGGCGAGCAGACCAAGAACGAGCAGAATGGCTGCGAGGAGATCGCTATTTTCAAGGATGGCGTGACCCTGTAATAAAACAAAAAATGCGTTGGTCTGCGGACCGGCGCATTTTTAATTCAAAATTGAAAGTTGAAAATTCTAATGATGATTTTTTGGTTGTATCTGCATAAGGTTCGTTTTCTGTGATAAAGACGGCAAAACTTTTGCAATTCAAACCTGAAACATTGCGCTTTCGTTTCGATAAGGTGCAGGAGGGGTGCATAGGGGAGGGGCGGTTTGTGCGCGGGAGCGAACGCTCAGCCCCTCCCCTATGCCGGCTTCTTTGCTTCCTTTCTTGCCGGAGCAAGAAAGGAAGAACACCTGCAGAAAAAAAGAACCAGCAGCCTTAGGAAAATGCCACACCGGTGACATCGGCCGCTGGTCCATAATGACAAAGGTTTGGGAATTATGCTTCCTGTTCCCGGAAGGTAATGGCGCCGGTGGAGGCATCCATAGATTCGATGATCGCCAGGGATTCTACATGGTAGCCCAGGTTCCGGATTCGCCAGCCTCCGTCCTGGAAGCCCTTTTCAATGGCAATTCCGCAGCCCTCAACCGTTGCCTCGGCAGACTCTACAATGGAGATCAATCCCTGCAGGGCGCAGCCGTTGGCAAGAAAATCATCGATGATTAGCACATGATCGTCAGGGCTCAGGAATTTTTTGGAAACGATGACGGTATTTTTCTTTTTGTGGGTGAAGGAGTCCACTTCCGCCACGTACATATCTCCGTCCAGATTGATGCTCTTTGTCTTTTTGGCAAATACCATGGGCACACCGAAGCACCGGGCAACAGAACAGGCAATCGCGATACCGGATGCCTCGATCGTCAGCACCTTGGTGATGGGCTTGTTGGAAAAACGCTGATGAAATTCCGCCGCCATCTGATCCAACAGGGCAATATCCATCTGATGGTTCAAAAAGCTGTCGACTTTTAATACGTTACCTTCCTTAACAATGCCGTCTTTGGCAATACGTGCTTCCAGAAAATTCATGGTATCTACCTCTATTATTACAGGATAATTTATTATAGCATGAAAATTTTCGGTTGTCAGTGTTTTTATTGAAAAAATTTGTAAATATATGGAATATTTGCAGCAAAACGCCCCGTGGCAGGTTTTTGACCGTACCACGGGGCGTTTTCGGTGTTATTTTTCCAGGATCAACGGACCGTTATTTCCGGCAAGTCCGGTCAGGATGTACGCCCCGGCGTCCTCCGGAGAAAGGGTTACCTGCTCTCCGGTGGTCATATTCTTGACAGAGCATTTGCCGGCGGCAAGCTCATCCTCGCCCAGCAGCACCGTATAGGGCACGCCCAGCTTATCAGCATAGCTCATTTTTTGCTTGAACTTCTTCTGTTCACCGTAAAGCTGGATTCGGATACCCTTGGAACGCAGCTGCTCTGCCAGGGCAATGGCAGGAGCGGAGTCCTGGGTCATGGGCAGAACCAAAGCGTCTGCAGGCGCGCCGGACAGCGCTGGATTCAAAAGTCCCTGCTCGTCCAGCACATAGAACAACCGGGTCAGACCGATGGAGATGCCCACACCGGGCAGCGCCTTATCGGTATAATAGCCTGCCAGATTGTCATACCGCCCGCCGGAGCAGACAGAGCCGATCTCCGGATGGTCCAAAAGGGTGGTCTCATAAACTGTGCCGGTGTAGTAATCCAAGCCCCGGGCAATGGTCAGGTCTACAGCGAAATTCTCCTCGGGGACACCGAAGGCAGCCAAATTCTTTGTTACTGCGGTCAGCTCGCCAAAGCCCAGATCAAACAGCTCATCCCGACCCAAATAGCTCTCCAGCGCGGAAAGCACCTGGGCGTTGGTGCCGCGGATGCTGATAAAGCGCAGGATTTCGGCAGCCTGCGCCTGACTCAAGCCGCAGTCTTCGGTCAGAATCGCCGCTACCTTTTCGGCGCCGATCTTGTCCAGCTTGTCCACCGTGCGCATAATGTCGCCGTTTTTTTCCGTCAGTCCCAGCATGGAATAGAAGCCGTTGAGGATCTTACGGTTGTTGACCCGGATCTGAAAACGGGTCAGACCGAAGCCCCGGAATACCCGGTAAATAATGGCGGGGATCTCTGCTTCGTTCAGAATGTCCAGCTTGCCGTCACCGATGATGTCGATATCTGCCTGATAAAACTCCCGGAAACGGCCCCGCTGGGCCCGCTCGCCCCGGTAGACCTTGCTGATCTGATACCGGCGGAAGGGGAATGCCAGCTCGTTATAGTGTAGAGCCACATATTTTGCCAGGGGGACAGTCAGGTCAAAACGCAGAGCCAGGTCGCTGTCACCTTTTTGGAAGCGGTAGATCTGCTTTTCTGTTTCGCCGCCGCCCTTTGCCAGCAGGATTTGCGCATCCTCGATGGCGGGGGTGTCCAGCGGGGCGAAGCCATAAAGGGCATAAGTTTGCCGCAGGATCTGCATCATGCGCTCCAGCTTTGCCTGTTTTTGGGGCAGCAGCTCCATAAAACCGGACAGCGTCCGGGGTTTGATCCTATCCATAAAAGAACCTCCTAAAATACAAAGAACCAGTGGAGAGCTGAGACTTTGATGATCTTCACTCTCCACTGTGCATACACTGCGCTCAGATCAATATTTGGATCTGGTATGGTACATTTCCCGCCAGTCCAGATCACCACGCTGCAGACCCATGATCAGCATTTCCGCACAGGCCAGATTGGTGGCGATGGGCACATTGTGCTTGTCACAATGGCGAATGGTTTCCATCATCTGATCGTCATCCCAGGTGTCGGTGTTGTTGGGATCTGTAAACAGCAGAACCAAATCGATCTCATTATAGGCGATGCGGGCGTTGATCTGCTGATGGCCGCCCTGCTTGTGAGACAGCAGCAGGGTAACGGGAAGACCGGTGTGGTCACTTACCAAACGGCCGGTAGTGGCGGTAGCGTACAAATTGTGCTTGGAAAGGACGCTTTTATAAGCCGTGAAGAACTGCACCATCAGCTCTTTCTTTTTATCGTGTGCTAAAAACGCAATATTCACAACGCTCACTCCTTGTTTCTATATCTTCACAGGAACACGAAGACCCTGAATACGCTTAGCGATCCGCCTGCAGGCGGCGGCAGCGCCCCGCTTTGTGCAGCTGAGCAGCGGCTGCTGATAAGCCGCGGACAGGATCACATTAGAGTCCTCCGGGATCAGTCCAAGCAGGGAAACGCCTGCCTGATCCATAATGTCATCTACTGTTATGTTTAAGGTGCTTACAAGCTTTTTGCTGATGCGGTTGACGATCAGCCGCACATTCTGCTTGCCCATCAGCTCCAGGACCTCCGCTGTGCGGGTAGCGTCCCGGATGGAAGCGGGGTCTGCGCCGGTCACAACAATGGTGCGGTCGGCAAATCGGGATGCCAGATGGAAGCCGGCTTCGATTCCGGCAGGGGCATCCAGCAGGATGTAGGAAAAGTGGCTGCGGGCAGTGTCCAGCATAGCGCCGAAGGCTTCCGGGGTGATCTGATCTGCCATACAGGTCATAGGAGCGGTCAGGAAAAACAGATTGGGATAATCTGGGTGACAGGTGGCGTGATCCAGTGTGTATTCGCCCCGGCACACCTCCAGGAAAGACAGACTTCCAAGCTGACTCAGACCAAGGGCAATATCCAAATTCCGGAGACCTACATCACAGTCGATGCACAGGACTTTTTCGCCGTTGAGAGCCAGTGCTTCGGCAATACCGGCGCAAACAGTGGTCTTGCCTGTTCCGCCCTTGCCGGACACGATGGCGATCAACTCTCCCATATCCCTACCACCTCCTCTGAATTAAATTTATTATAAAGCAATAACGCACAAAAAGCAAGAGCTTTTCTGCGTTTTACGGAAGATATTTCAACATAATCAACAAAACAGAGGGATGATCAAAGGGTTGTGTGCAAAACTTCCCCAAAAATTAAAAAAGCTGTTTACTTTTTTGCTCCTGTGATGTATGATACTTGGGAACAGAGTAGGAGACCTTGCGTAAAGTGCTGCCAAAATGGGGAGTTGTCTGGCAGACGAAGGACGCTGTCCGCGATAAGGTATCCGCACCCGCTGCGCCATATAGGATTCGCTCCTTTATGGAAGGCGATGCTCGGTCAGACGAAACGGTCGGCTGATTTTTGCTGCCTTTCCCTGCCGGTGT
The DNA here is from genome assembly GCA_017436035.1 of Oscillospiraceae bacterium. GTDB lineage: Bacteria > Bacillota > Clostridia > Oscillospirales > Oscillospiraceae > Faecousia. Next base: position 40,189 of record JAFSDV010000010.1, read on the forward strand.
GTATCCAGCTTTACTCCCCTTGTGCATTGCGCGCAAGGGGTTTTTGCATACACAGCGGCGCGGCAGCCGGCGTTTTCCCTGCATAATAGGAGGAATTGATCATGCAACAAAGAAAGAATACAATAGCGACCCGGACGTTGGCGTATTGCGCCATGCTGGCGGCGCTGAGCGTAGCGCTGGCAAGGCTGTTTGGCCTGATGCCGGAGGAATCTGCCCGCTTTTCCATTGAGGCGATCCCCATTTTTACGGCGGGGATGCTGTTTGGTCCTTTGGCGGGAGGGTTGGTAGGCTTTGCCGCGGATTTTGTGGGGTGTCTGTTTTCACCCTTTGGCTTTAATCCGCTGTTTTGTGTGCCGCCCATCCTTTACGGCGTATTTGGCGGTGTTTTCCGCCGCTTCCTGGCAAAAAACGTATCCATTCCAAGGCTGGCTGTCAGCTTTCTGCCGCCGGTGGTGTTGGGCTCTATTCTCTATCAGAGTGTTGCGCTTGCCTATGTATACAACAGCACCACATTTGTTGAGGGGCTGATCCTGAAGCTGAGCACCCGGTCGGTCCAGTTTTCTATTACCATGGTGTTGGATGTAGTGCTGATCTATCTGATCTTTAAGGCGAAGATCTTTGACCGTCTTGGCATTTGGCCGCTGAAAGAATAACGGATAGGGTTCGGTGTGCTTGACAAAAAACCAAATCATCTTTGAAGGACGTGTAATGATGAACGCAGAACAAGCCATTGCTTATATTCATTCTGTATTTTGGAAGGGCAGCGTTCCCGGTCTTGGTCGGACCCAGGCGTTGCTGAAAAAAATGGGAGATCCCCAGGACAGCTTGAAATTTGTCCATATCGCGGGAACAAACGGCAAGGGCTCTACCGCGGCGATGACCGCGTCGATCCTGCGAAAGGCGGGCTATCGCACCGGTTTGTATACCTCTCCGTATATTTACCGCTTCCATGAGCGGATCCAGGTGGATGGGGAGCAGATCAGTGATGAAGACCTGGTGGCGGTAACGGAATATGTCAAGCCGCTGGCAGATTCCATGGAGGAAACACCTACAGAATTTGAACTGGTGTGCTGCATCGCCTTTGAGTATTTTAAGCGTAAGAAATGCGATATTGTCGTGCTGGAAGTGGGCATGGGCGGAGAATTTGACGCCACCAACGTGATCAGAACGCCGGAGGTGGCGGTGATCACCAACATCGGCCTGGACCATACAGATGTTTTGGGAAGCACCGTAGAGGAGATCGCCCGGACCAAAGCAGGTATTTTCAAGGAGGGCGGCAGTGCGGTGGTCTACCGGGGAACACCCGGTGTGGAGGAAGTCTTTGAAACGGTGTGCCGGCAGAAAAATGTCAGCCTGAAAAAGGCGGATTTTGAGGGACTGAAGCGCCGTTCCCACGGGCTGGAGGGTCAGATTTTTGACTGTGGCAGCCGAAAGGGGCTGCAGCTTCCCCTGCTGGGCGATCATCAGCTGCACAACGCGGCAGTGGTGCTGGGCGTTGCCGACACCCTGATAGAAAAAGGGTGGAAGATCACCGAGGAGCATATTTATGCAGGCATCCGGGATGTGACATGGCCCGGACGGTTTGATATCGTCAGCCGGGAGCCTTTGTTTATCATTGACGGCGGACACAATCCCCAGTGCATCGAGGCGCTGATCAAAAACATTCAGGACTATCTGCAGGGCAGAAAAGTGATCGCTCTGACCGGCGTGCTGGCGGATAAGGACTACGGTGATATGTATAAGCCGGTAATTGAGCTGGTGGAGCGGTTTGTGTGCATTACACCGGATAACCCCCGGAAGCTGGAGGCGGAACAGCTTGCCCGGTATTTGGGGCAGGCGGGCGCCCGGGCAGAGGCCTGCCAAACCATCCGCGCAGGCGTGCTGCGGGCGATGGAGCTGGCGGGCAAGGACGGTGTGGTGCTGTGCTTTGGCTCTCTGTATTCCATCGGTGCGATCCATGATGCCCTGAAGGACGTGCTGGGATAATTGACATTCAGCAGCGGGTTTTGTATAATGAAGAAAACTGTGAGAGGAGATCTTCCCATGCATATCGGACATGACCATTCCATGGGCGGCGAGCACGTCCATACCCACGAGCATACCCACACCCACGAGCACACCCATGACGGTGTTGCCCATACCCATGCCCATGCCCACGAGCATGCCCATACCCATGAGCATCCCCATGACCACGACCACCTGCACGGCACGGAGTATGCCCATGCCCATACCCATGACTGCGGCGGTCAGTGTCAAAGCTGTGCCTCTCAATGTGCCCATACGCCCATGGAGGAGCTGCTGGCGCTGATGAAGTATATGGTGGGACACAACGCGGCCCACGCCAAGGAGCTGGCAGATCTGGCGATCCAGCTGGAGAAAGCAGGCAGCCATGTGGCTTATGAGCAGGTGATGGCGGCGGTGTCTGATTTTGAAAAGGGAAATCTGCGGCTGTCCACGGTGCTGGCCAGTCTGGAAGTAAAGTGAGAAACGGCTATGTGCTTATCTACAGTATATAAAAACAAAATGGAAGCGGATTCCGTCGTGATGAAGAACGTGATGCGTATTGAGTGTAAGGACGGCTGCGTGATCCTGACCGATCTGATGGAGCGTTCCGTTGCTATTGAAGGCACGCTGGAAAGCGCTAATCTGGTAGATGGATATGTAATTGTAAAGGAGACACTGTGATGCTCAAATATCTGCTGATATTCTTTGTGTCCATGGTGCCGCTGGTGGAGCTGCGGCTGGCAATGCCTATGGCTGTTGGCATGGGCTTGAACTATTGGGTCTCTTTAGTGGTCTGCGTGCTTGGCAATATGCTTCCTGTGCCGTTTATTTATTTCTTTGCCAGAAAGGTGTTGGTATGGGGCGCAGATAAGAAGTATATCGGCAAGATATTCCGCTTCTTTTTGGAAAAGGGTGAGCGGGCAGGTCAGAAGCTGGTGGCCACTGCAGGACGGGGCGGTCTGTTTATCGCGCTGATGCTGTTTGTAGGCATCCCCCTGCCCGGTACCGGTGCATGGACCGGCGCGCTGGGCGCGAGCTTTTTGAATATGGGCATCAAATCCACGGCCCTTTCTGTATCACTGGGTGTGGTGATCGCCGGCTGTATTATGGGGCTTGCCAGCACCGGTGTGTTCAGCGTTTTGGGATTTTAAGCGGAGAGGAGCATTTCTATGGCTGATTGTCTGTTTTGTAAAATTATTGCGGGGGACATTCCCTCTTCCAAGGTCTATGAGGATGACTATGTTTACGCGTTCCGGGATATCGCACCCCAGGCACCGGTTCATATTTTGGTCGTACCCAAGGAGCATATCGCTTCTGTTGGAGAGATCACTGCCGAAAACAGTGCCGTTGCAGCCCGGATCTTTGAGGTGATTCCCAAGATCGCCGGGGCAGAGGGGCTGACAGGCGGCTACCGGGTGGTCAGCAACTGCGGAGCGGATGCAGGTCAGACGGTTGGTCATCTGCACTTCCACATTTTGGGCGGCAAAAAACTTTCTTTGGAAATGGCTTGACATTTCGCCTGCTTTCGCTATAATACGGATAGATCGCAAAACAAATCCATCTTCGGGGGGCCGGATGCATCCGGCTGAGATAAGGCTTGGTAGCCTTGACCCGTGAACCTGATACGGTCAGTACCGTCGTAGGAAAAGATGCATACCAGATACCTTCGTATCGCATTGCACCTTGACGGGTTTGCAATGCGATTTTTTTGGGGCAGACTCCGAAAAAACCTCTTCGGATCTCGGCGGTTCTTTTTCTGCAGATTGCCCGCTGTGCGCTTTGAAATACACAAAGTATTTCTGCAGCACCCAGCGAACAGACTGCAAAAAAATTCCGCGCCGATCCAGCGAAGATCTTTTTTCTCCGGCTGCCCTAAGAGCAAAAACTAAAAAATACGGAGGTAAAAACAATGGAAAACAAACGGAACAAAACGAAGCGGCTGATCGAAAGCGCCATGCTTCTGGCAGTGGCGATCGTGCTGGAGCTGGTGTCTAAAATGTTCATCCCGGAGCAGACCTTTGGAGGACAAATCACCGTTGTCAGCATGCTGCCGGTGGTGCTGATCTCTTACCGCTACGGTATGAAATGGGGCTTTGTAGCATCCTTTACCTATGCGGTTTTGGAGATGGCCATCGGTATGAAGACGGTGTCTTCTGCCTTTTTGCCCGGCTTTTTCGGAGATGACGCGATGATCTTCAATGCCATCATTATGTGCCTGCTGGATTATGTGGTGGCATTCAGTGTGCTGGGACTGGGGGGCATTTTCCGGAATCGGATCAAGAAGCCGGGAGTGAGCCTGATGTGCGGCAGCCTGGTTGCTTTGGGTGCAAGATTTTTGACCCACATCCTCTCCGGTTACATCCTGTTTGCCACCTGGGCGGAATACTATTTCACGCAGGAGGGCTTTCCCGCTTGGGGTGCGCAGCTGGTCGAGGCACTCAGTCCTGCCGGTCTGGGCTGGATCTACAGCATTGTTTATAATGGCATGTATATGGTACCGGAGCTTGTTTTTACAGCGATTGCTTCTGTGCTGATTGCCCGTATTCCCGGAATCGTTTCCAAAGAGGCATAAAAAAACCGGCTGACCACGAAGGTCAGCCGGTTTTTGTTCTTAGTACATTCCGCCGCCCTGGGCAGCAGCGGCTGCGTTCATTGCAGCTTCCGCAGCGGGATCGGGCTTGTCGACTACCAGAGATTCGGTAGTCAGCACACAGGCAGCGATGGAAGCGGCGTTCTCCAGAGAGGACCGGGTCACTTTGGTGGGGTCTACGATGCCGGCGGCGATCATATCCACATATTCCTCAGTGTAGGCGTTGTAGCCATAGCCCACCTTCTTGGAGTTTCTGATCTTTTCATAGACCACACTGCCGTCCACGCCGGCGTTTTGGGCGATCTGACGGATGGGAGCCTGCAGAGCCAGCGCAATGATCTTGGCACCGGTCTTCTCGTCACCGGACAGCTTGGAGATCAGCTTCTCAACTGCCACGATGGCGTTGACCTGGGCAGTACCGCCGCCTGCAACAATACCTTCCTCAACGGCAGCGCGGGTGGCATTCAGGGCGTCCTCTACCCGCAGCTTCTGCTCCTTCATAGCCACCTCGGTCTGCGCACCCACCTTGATCACGGCAACACCGCCGCTGAGCTTCGCCAGACGCTCCTGCAGCTTTTCCCGGTCATAGTCGGAGGTGGTGGTGGCAATGGAAGCGCGGATCTGATGGGCCCGTGCCTTGATGTCCTCGGCATTGCCTGCGCCGTCCACGATGGTGGTGGTGTCCTTGGTCACAACGATCTGACGGCAGCGACCCAGATCGGTCAGCTGCGCTTCAGTCAGCTCCATATTCAGCTGGCTGGAGATCACAGTGCCGCCGGTCAGGATAGCGATATCCTGGAGCATTTCCTTGCGGCGGTCACCAAAGCCGGGGGCTTTGACACAGACGCAGTTGAAATTGCCCCGCAGACGGTTCACCAGCAGGGTTGCCAGTGCGTCGCCCTCCACATCCTCGGCAATGATCATCATTTTCTTACCTGCCTTGACAACAGGCTCCAGGATGGGCAGGATCTCCTGAATGGAGGAGATCTTCTTGTCGGTGATCAGGATATAGGCATCGTCCAGAACGGCCTCCATCTTGTCGGTGTCAGTAACCATGTAGGGGGAGATGTAGCCCCGGTCAAACTGCATACCCTCGACCACTTCCAGACCGGTCTCGGCGGTCTTGCTCTCTTCAATGGTGATGACACCCTCTGTGCCCACCTTTTCCATTGCCTCAGCGATCAGCGCGCCAACGGACTCGTCGCCGGAGGACACGGTACCGACCCGGGCAATATCTGCAGAGCCGTTTACAGGTACGGAATTGGCCTTGATGGCTTCAACAGCAGCATCAACAGCCTTCTCAATACCCTTGCGCATAACCATGGGGTTTGCGCCGGCGGACAGGTTCTTCAGACCCTCCCGGGTGATCGCCTGTGCCAAAACAGTAGCAGTAGTAGTACCGTCGCCAGCCACATCGTTGGTCTTGGTGGCAACCTCACGGATGAGCTGGGCACCCATATTCTCAAAGGCGTCCTCCAGCTCCACTTCCTTAGCGATGGTCACGCCGTCGTTGGTGACCAGGGGTGCGCCGTACTTCTTGCCCAGTACCACATTGCGGCCCTTGGGTCCCAGTGTGACTTTAACGGTATCGGCAAGCTGGTCGATACCTGCCTGCAGCTTCTTGCGGGCTTCTTCCCCGTAAACGATCATTTTTGCCATGATAAACTCCTCCTAATCAGTCGATGACAACAGCCAGAATGTCATCCTGCTTTACAAATTTGTAGTCCTCGCCGTCCAGCTTGATTTCGTTGCCGGAGAACTTGCTGACGATGACCTTGTCGCCTGCCTTCACGGTGACTTCCACGTCCTTTGTGCCGGGACCTGCGGAAATGACCTCATAGATCGCGGGCTTTTCCTTGTTGCTGGTAGCCAGAATAATGCCGGAAGAGGTGGTCTCCTCTGCTTCGGTGGCCTTGAGCAGGATGTTGTCTGCCATGGGCTTGAGTTTCATAACGTTACCTCCATCAATTATGGTTATTTAGATTGCAGAATAGGTCTGCATGTATCTACAAATGGATTAGCACTCTTTGGATATGAGTGCTAACGGCTATATCATAACCCATCATTTATGAAAAAGCAAGACTTATTTGCATAATTTTCTTGAAAAATTTGTAAACATTCGCCCGGAGCGCAGAGCGGGTGTTTTCCACCCGGAGGGGGAGCATTCCCGGCTTACGGTAAAAAGGGGCGTTACCTGCCCGGGTGTTTATGAAACCGGCTGTCCAGGAAGTTATACAGCCACATAGCACCCAGACTGACAGGCATCCAAAGCAGAGAGAAGGGCAGGCAGATCTGTCCGTAAAAATTAAACGGCATACTTCGGTAATCCCAAACGCTGTAGCTGCGGTTAAACAGCAGCCCCGCCAAAAGCTCTACCGAGGTAATGATCAGTGTGCCCATCAGCGCCCGGGCGGGCCAGGGAAGGCGGGGGCTGGTATGTTCCAGCTTGCCCAGCAGCAGAAAGCAGCAGCCGCCGGCAAGGAACATACTTCCGTGACTCCAGCCCCGCCATAAGCACTCCAATGCCACATAACCTAATCCACCTGCAATGAACAGCAATACCGGTTTTACAAATTTCATAAAAAAACACCTCCTTAACAGCATCGCCAATTTTTTCCGGGAAAATACGAATATTTTCCTTGACAAACAGAAAAGTGCTGTATATAATAACAAAGCTGATTTCGGGGATACTGAAATCAAAGCATCCCATGGCGGCGTAACTCAGTTGGTAGAGTAGCCGGTTCATACCCGGTATGTCACCTGTTCGAATCAGGTCGCCGCTACCAGGCCCGTTGGTCAAGCGGTTAAGACACCGCCCTTTCACGGCGGTAACATGGGTTCGATTCCCG
>JAFSDV010000032.1 GCA_017436035.1 Oscillospiraceae bacterium
CTTCTTTGCCGTGGCAAGGCAGGTAATGACCACACCCGCCAGGGACAGTCCGCCGGTGATCAGCGCCACAAGAATTGCTTCACTCATAGGACCTCCCTCACTCTACATCCACATGAACGTATGCAGAGTCGATCGCATAGGTGTAGCGCACTCCGGGCAGGGTTTTCACGTAGGTCAGGACCTCTGCAGCGGATTTCCCCTTAATCCTAAAATCCGCAGCCTTGCCCAGCAGATGTCTGCTCTGGGCGATGCCTCCGATCGTGGCGTTGCGCTTTTCGCACCGCACGCCGGAGCTGACGATCCCGGCAGCACCAAAATGCCCCCGAACCTCATCCAGAATCGAAAGCACCCGGGGATTCATCTCAACCGGGAATCCGCTGCAGTGCGCTCCTGCACAGGTGCACCGAAACTCTTCCCGGTCAAAGTATTTTACAGAATCCCAGTTGACTTGGGGCTGCTCATCATTGCAGACCGCTTCTTTGATCTTCTTCTGCGTCTTTGGACCGAAGATTCCGTCGCTCTCCAAGCCATAATCCTTTTGGAAGGCAGCCGTTGCCTCCTTAGATGCAGAGCCAAACACGCCATCGATCGCTCCGTTGTAGTACCCAAGGTAGCTCAACAGACACTGTTTCTGTTTGTTTGTCATTTTACCGCCCTCCTTTAGTCCGTTACTTCCTGCCAGTAGTCAGGATATACATCAGGTGCCCATACCACAGCAATACCCTCCGGTGCGGTACAGGTATAGTGAACCCCGTTGTAAGACACCTTGTCACCGTTGTGATATGCGTCGTGCGCGCCGGTGGGCTGCACATAGGCAGACCATTCATCTGCCGGGGTCTCAGGATCTGCCGGAGCAGCTGCGTCCTCCAGAAGCTTTACCCGGGCAGCCAGGGCATCGATCTGTGCCTGCAAGGGGGCATAGCTTTGAGCGGGGTCAGCCTTGCCTCTAGCCAGATCGACCAGGCTCAGGCGTTCTGCGTCTGTCAGGCTGCCATGAAGCCACAGGGTATCGATCTTGGTCAGGATGTCGTGCAGTTCAAATTTGCCGGTCCGGATCACGTTTTTTACTACTTCATACATATCTTTTTCCTCCTTAAGCATTGCTGACGATCGCCGCCGCCAGTTCGTTAAATTTATTGTCGATATACCGCTTGGTGTCCGCCACATACTCCAGCTCCATATATACATCCTCATCGTTATAAACGGTGGTGCCGGGCTTATAGGTACACAGGGCGGCAAATGCCGCCAGTTCGTCCGCAGACAAGGGTGTTTCAATAGGACTCGCCAGCGGATACAGGATTTCCAGGGGCGTCCCGTTTTCTTCCTGCCGGGCGATGTACGCCTTTACCTCCTCCACGGTCGTTCCGCAGGACGCCGGAAGAGAAAGAATGAGTGCGTTTGCTTGAACATAACCATAAGTTCGGGTTCCGGTCCAGGCGTGTAGATAATTACCGTGAGAAAATAATCCCGTTACATTTCCCGCCGTATAATTAATAGAATTTTTCCAGTCGACAGGTATCGTGATCTGTGTCCTATATTGTGCCTTGGCATCAGTCATCGGTTCTGTACGTAAGAAGGTAAAGTCACTGGTGATCCAACCGCCATCCGTCCGCTTGATACGAACGCCTCTTGTAAAATCGATTTCATCGCAGAGCCACTGCTGACCGTTTCCGTCGGTGTAGTTGCCACCGGAGGCTACCGGGATACCGGGTAAACCGTTTGGCGTGGAAGCGGTAATGGTCTGGATGGGCCTGTACTGCTCCCACGGCGCGTAGCCGCCCAGAGAAAGCATAAGCCCCTTTACCGTCAGGGTATTGTCTTCCGGTTGCACTTCTGCTGAGTTGTTGGTGCACAGCTCTATTAAGATCGAGGCGGCATCCTCCGGAATAACCAAGGCTGTTTGCAGTCTGTTTTTATCAATCGCGCCGGGCCATACACGAGTGCCATCGTGCAAATAACACTCACAGATCACAGCAACGATATAGCCCAGCTTATCCTCGACAGAATCCGCTTTAAGATACAACTGTTTCCCCCGCAATCCCTCCGGCGAGATATAGATCACAGAATGGGCGTAGGGAATTGTGCCACCCACGGAGATGATCTCATAGCCGTCATCGGACACGCTGACGCCGCTGCTGTTATCACCCACATAAACGCTTTTTGCATCGCACAGGTTTTTACCCGCCACCACAGCAGAAACACTTCCGCCGCTGCTTGGACTGGTCAATGTCAACGGAGCCTCCAGGCTTGGTGTTCCGTCCTGAACCGTCCTGCCACACAGCCGCAGACCGCGAAGCTTCCGGTCCGAGGCATCCTCCAGCGCGATCACCGTTCCGGACGCGCCGCAGACGATCGCCGGACCGGACTCCTGCTGGGCTTTCGCCACTGCCTCGCCTGCCTGCGCCAGCAGCAGCCCGATATCCGCCTTTGTTCCCTCCAGGGAATCCAGCATTTCCTCCACTGCGCCGCTGATCTGCTCCATGGTGGAATACCTGTAATAATTGTTGCTGATGCTGCCGCCTGCCGCCGGATTGGCTTCAACCAAAACAGAAAAGCCGAAGGTGGCAAGCTGATTCAGATTTGCGTCCTGAAACACGATCGCCGCCCGGACCTCTCCCGCCGCAGTCAGCACCTCCGGGGCA
>JAFSDV010000033.1 GCA_017436035.1 Oscillospiraceae bacterium
CTGATTCAGATTTGCGTCCTGAAACACGATCGCCGCCCGGACCTCTCCCGCCGCAGTCAGCACCTCCGGGGCAAGGATCGCCGTTACCACATTCCCGGAAACAGAGCAGGCATCGCTTCCGTCCGGCAGCTTGTCATACCACCCCTTCTTCCCATCGGGCTTTTTGAACGCCACAGACACCGCCGTGCGCTCCGGCGGCGTCCACGCCACGCCGCCTGCTGTCAGCGTCACCTCCACCGCCCGGGTGTTCGCGTCACACTGCATGGCGAAGATTTGCTCCGTAATCCCCCGGCACAAAAGGTCCGCTGAAAATTTGTAGGTTACTTTCATTCATTGTCCTCCTTTGCGACAGCCGCTTCGCTTGCCTTTGCCGCAGTCAGCTCATTGGCCTTACCGTCGATCAACTGGCGGTGGATCCTGTCCACAATGGGTTCTACCAGAAAGCACGGCAGGCTGTGCCTCTGAATAACGGCATTGACTGCCTCCACCAACTCCTGCTCCGCTTCCGTCGTTCGCAAAATGAGATTTCTTTTGTTTTCCATGTTGCCTCCTATGCCTCTATTTTTGCTTCCAGTTTTGCAACGCGCTGTTTCAACTTTTGGATCTCGTAAGTATTTAAAGACACAATCTCCTCATACCGGATACCGTATTTCACCCTGTTACCGTTTTCATCCAGGTGGTAGCAGATGCCCGCAAATTCCTGGGTCGTCAGGCCAAGGGAAAGGATAGCGCTCTCCACATCCTGGGCAATAAAACCCGTGTGGGTCCGTCCGGAGGTGCCATTTTTGTACTTGTAGGTCACAGGCTGCAGCTTGTCGAACAGCTGAGAATACACATCCGACTGTGACTTTATTCCATATTTGGCATTGCGATCAGAGGTGACTGGTGCTGTTGACCCAAGAGCCTCAACATACCATGTACCGTTTAGGTAGCATTCGATTTCTTCCAATGGCGCATCTTGAACTGTGATAATTTGACCGCCTCGATATGGATCTCCTGATTCATATTTAATACCATTCGGTACAATTCTGGTCGCACTACCTACTTTTGTTTCAAATACCCCGATATCAGTACAACCGACACCTTGCCAGTCTATAGTTGCATATCCTGCAAGCACACCAGTAACACCGAAATACGTTGGTACCTTTACGCTGCCGCCGGATATATGTACGGCATTTAAATAGCAATCACCAGTTTTAGTAACGCCAAAATTATTGCCAGCCTTTAACACCCAGCCGGAGATCTCCTCACTGCCACCAATAGACATCTTTCCGGTGGAGCCGGTACAGATAAAGCATTCCGCATTGCTGAAGGAGTTCCCTGAATAAAGCGAATTGGAATCAACATTCCACCCGGCAATCTGCACTTGATTGTCCCCCGCGGAAAGCAGCGTGGATCCACTGCTGGTTTTTACAACGAGGCGCGAAGCAGTAACTCCCAACGCACTTACATAATCAGCAGTTACTCTTCCGTTGACGATTGAAACCACGCCACTTTCGGTCTGATAACCGGCATCGTTTGTAAAGCTGGATATATCTGTCGGAACTGTTGGGATATCAGATTTTTGCGCCGCTTCTTCCGGAAGCTGCCCGATGGCCAAAGGCCCTTTGATATGTGCGGCCGGCACGATCAGTTTTCCGTCTTCAATCACGCAACCGCCTATTTTTCCGGCTTTTGCCTCAATGCTACCGTCAATCAGGATCTTAAAATTCTCATTGGCGGTAACAGTCCCCTCCAGTTGAATTTTCTCGCCTTGGATCTTGACCCCGTCCTCGGACAGATTGATCATAGACACGACCCTCTTGCCGTCAACGCTCTTTAAAGCAAGCTCTATCTGTCTGATCTTTTCTGTGGGAGACTTATTATTCTGCATCACCACGCTATCCCTGCGATAGCTGCCGGTGCATTCCAGGGTATCTTTCTGACCGCTACTGGTTTTCGTCATTACGCAAGCGGTAATGGAGACACCGTTGCTATCGACGATCTCCAGCGTATGTCCTGCGTTGATATCCAGGTTGGCAGGTGTTGACACCCGGCAAGGAGTATACCGAAGCGCCGCCAGTCTTTCTTGCACAACGTCAAGATAGACCTGCAAATCCGGAGACACATCCGCCAGCAGAATTGGATTGCCGGAGATAACGTAGGTGTTATCTCCTTGGTCGGCATCTGGCCACAATGCGCCAGCATCGCTATCTGCCAGCTTAATCTGCACTGCTTCAATGGCTGCCACTTCATAAGTTTCGTAAGACAGCCCTTTAGGGAAATATCGGTATTCCCCGGAAGGCGTGATAGTTTTCCCTGAGGGTGTATACCACGCCAGTTCGATGTTTCCATCCGCGTTTGATCTGCAAAAACAACCGCAAATTTCTCCGATCCACTTCATAAGTTCTCTGCCGGTTACGTCCGAACACTGGAATTGAGGGACTGGAAAATCCGCATTGGGGATATCGGCATTGACCAGAGAAAGCCCACAGACCGTACACACCATCCTTGCAAATTCCAGTAGGTTGTAGGGCCAGTTATTCAGGCTGTTAAGCCAAGAAGTGAGATCCTTGTCCAATTCGATAATTCGATCATAACCGGTAATCTTTACAGCATTGGCTGAAGCGCGGGTAGGCTTCTCGAGAATAAAAACGCCCTTCTTTGTCTCTTCGCCGGAGCCGTCCACCTTGTACAGCGTGACCTTATCGCCGGCCATCAGTGTCAAGCCGCCACGAGGAGCGAATATGGTTGCTTCCAAAATGCTGGCGCAGCAGGAACCAAGAGTCATGTCTTCGCCGCTATTGACGCTTTCTGTCAAAGTGACGCTTTTAATAGCGTTGACCTCATCGGGGCCAGAGGCGAGCCGGGTGCCGTCAGGCAATACGATTATACTCTTCAGCATAGGCCCTCTCCTAACACTCGATAATATTGAATTTCAGATTTTTATACAGCCCTGTTCTGACGTTAAAAATAGAAATACTGTGATTGGAGCAATACGCCTTCATTTTTGCAAGACGCCTAGATTCATCCAGATACTCCACCTCAAAAAATCCTTCAGCCGGGCTAATTAAAGACAGCATATACTGGTATTCCTCTCGTGTCAGGGAACTGTACTGCAGGCTAAAAGTCTTCATTCCCTTACGAAGAATGACGCGGTGCATATAACCGCTTTCGTCCCGGCCGGAATCCTCCGCATCCAAATCCGCTTTATTAAGTGTTAAGCCGGCATCCGGAGGCACAATAGGTTTTTCGTTAATTTGAAAATCGTAATACAAGCGCATTATGCCCCTCCTCTCGAAGCTGCTAATTTTCGATTATACCGGGCAGTTGCCTGGCCGATTACATCGTCGCCGATCTGAATACCCAGTACAGCTTCCAAAATCTCACGCTGCACGCCCACAGAAGCTTCAAATCCGGCGAGAATTGCAGCCGTTTGATCTCCCATGACCAGCGCCACAGCCTCCTGAATGGTAGCCAGCGGCGCTTCGATGTTGGTGCCGTGCTTCTGGTCGCCCACAACGGCGAGGAACTCTCGGTTTGGGGGAAGTACTGCACCGCGCGCTAGTCCTGGAACTTTCACAGCTCCTCTGAGTGCTCCTCTGGTTGCCGATTCTATAAAGCTCGTATCGCTCGCCTCTTTTTCTCTTGCCAGCTGCTCTGCACGCCCAGGAAACCCTGATGCCGACGACGCGTCGCCAAACGACACATCGTCAATTGTTATAGCTAAACCAAATACGAGGCCAATTACTCCGCCAATTATTCCGCCAAATACGCCGGCACCAAAAATTGCACCAATGACCGCACCAATGATTGCACAAAGCGCTACCTTTGCCGTTTCCCTTGTTTCATTACTTAGTTCATCGTTAAACGCAATTGTTGCCAGACCAATCGATAAGCCAACGACCAGGCCAATTGCGCCACCTGCAACTCCCCCGAATATAGACCCGATCACCGTGCCTAAAATAGCAAGTAATACCGCAAGAAATATACTTTTTGCTTCTGCCGCATTCTCCAGATCATCTAGAAAGGTACAGGAGATTAGTCCGATAGAAAGGCCCAAAAGCAGGCCGATGATTGCACCGCTCAAACCACCAAACATTCCACCAATAACCGCTCCCAGAATCCCGGTCAGCACAATTATCCAAGCATCTTGACTCTGCAGGATCGTTCCTTCATTCCAATCAAACGCGAGTTCTTCTATCTTAGCTTTAATACCCAGCGTGAGTTCTTTCAAGAAATTCGAAAACTCCCCTAATTCAAAATCAGGTGTGATAGCCGCCGTGTTGCTTGTCTCCCCGGAAGAAAGCCTGTTGATCTCATCAAACCCCGCAAGGTCCTTGGCGGCTTTCTTCGCCGCGTTGCCTACTGCTTCCAGCGCCGTTGCCTGCTCATAGAGAGCCTTGGCGTTTTCCGAATACTCGGAAGCGGATTTTCCAGAAAGCAACGAAAATATGTGCACAATGCCCTGCGCCACTGCTGTTATGATCTTCAGCAGCATAAGCAGAGCCGGCATTGCCGCCTCATATAGTGGCTGAAACGCTGTCAATAGCGCTCCCTTCAGCTTCGACAGTTCCTTGGAAAATTCCTCATTAGACCGCAACGCCTTTCCCATATAGTCCACCACGCCAGACAGCGCCTTTGAAACCAGGCCGAACATGAAAACCTGTTTTACGATACCGGTCATGCGCTTCTGGAACTTTGAAGCCGATTTGTCGGCTTTCTCGGTGGCTTTGGCCATACTGTTACCACCGGAGGTAAGCTTCGCAGAGAGATCTCCGGCGATCTTTTTCTGCTCAGCGATGGTATTGTTGGCCTGGTCGATCTGCTGATTGTATTTGTCGAGCTTATCATTGACCTGGTCCCACTCCTTTTGGAGCCTATCCACCTGTTCTGTCTGCTGCAATACTGCCGCATCTAACTCAGGCTTCTTAGCATAGGCCTCGATATAGGCTCCGGGGTCACCGCCATTCAAAGCCTGGTCTGTTACTGCCTGCTGTTTCTGCAGCGCTGCCAGCTTGGCCTTTGCTTCGTCAAGACGTGCCCCAAGGCTCTCGACCTGCCGCAAAAGAGGAAGTTTGGCATTTTCTGCGGTCTCAAGGCTCTTTGTTGCCTTCTTGATTTCCCTCTTGGCAGCATTCATACCTTTCTGCACGTCGGAATTGTCTATTTCAGTGTTAAAAACGATTTTTGCATCCGACATTTTGGTTATCCACCTCCCCACAACTTCAGCAGATCACTCTCTGCCTCCGTATAGTGTGTCTTCAAATCGACAAGATGCCGGTTCTTGGCATACCATTCCTGGTCCTGCTTGTCGAGCTTTTTCCCCCTCGCTCTTGCATCCCGGATGCGGACAATCTGTGCGAAGGTACAATCGCCGATCTCCATGTATGCGCCTAGGAAGGTCCACCAATGAAGATCTGCGTCCTTTCGGATCTCTCGGCCCATAACGCGGTTGATAGCACCGACGATATGAGGGAAATCCTGTTCCCAGTCCATCAGTTTGGGAGAACCTGTCTGATCATCGTCCCCGTCTTTTCCGCCGTTAATAAACCAAAAGCACTGCCGGATAGCATCCCGGCAGTGCTCAGGCGGCATATTATCAAATTCCGGATAAAAAATGAACAGAGCAACCAGTAATCGCTCCTGGTTGCTAAGCTCAGCATCGTTCAGCGCTGCGATCACATCCAGCACCGCCCGATAATCGGAACGAATTTCGTAAACCTCCCCGCAAACTGTCAAGCTTGTCGGCAGATCGTAGATCATTTTTTCTTATACTTGGCATACTTTGCCATGTAGTGCTCCACTCTGGGGTTGGTCTGTTTCTGCTGTTCCGCCACAGAAGCGTCCATCTCATCGATAATCGCCATGAGAAAATTGCACCACACGGGCAGACCGCCGGCCATCGCGTACACGCTCAGGCCGCCAAACACCTTTTCGCAGACAGGCGTACCGAAAATGCTGTCAATAGTAGCACGCATATCTTTGTCGCGCTGCTCAGCTAGCGCGAAGAGCTCCACACCCTCCGTCTCCTGCTTCTCGGATTCTGCTCGCTCCTGGCGTTTTGCCAGACCGTCAAAAGCCTGAAACAGCCTTTCCGCGAAAGATACATCCGTAGGGTTGAAAGTGATCTCACATTTCCCGTTGACCCGATAAGTCGCTAGGCCGGTTTCGAAATTCAGTTCCTTCATATTGCTCCTCCTTATGCTTCAGGGGTAAAAGTTACAGCGCCAGCCTTCACAGTTGCCGTACCAATAGTGCGTGTGCCGCCGTAGGTCACGTCAATGGGCATGCCAAGCTTGCCGCCGCCGGCGCCACCGAGAGAAGACGGTTTCACCGCACAGGAGGTATAGCGCTCTGCAAAGGCAGCAGTGTCTGCAGTGCCGGCATACAGGTGCACCACCAGCATATCCATGTTGGCCAGTGCATTGGGATCCTGATCCCGGATCGCCGCATTCCAAATCTTCAGCTGCGCCTTGTCACCGGCAGTCAGCTCCATGGGGTCAAAGCTCTGAGTAATCACAGGCTTACTCATGCTGGTGTGGGTATCACCCAGAATGTCGGTAGTGGTTTCCTCGCTCCAGTCGTAATTCATGCTGGAATCGCCCACGCGCTTACCGACAGGGGACCAGACGGGATTGCCATTATCGGTGCCGGTGTTCAGATACAGCAGCAGTAGATGGCGGTCAACGGTCTGGTTCTCTTTGGTATTGAAAGTCAAATCAGCCATTTAGATTCACTCCTTATTTCCTTGATAAAATTAACTGACAGCTGCACCATATAGGTGGCTGTTCCTTCTTCGTCGGCGTCGTAAAGCACACCGTTCTGCGCCTGAATCCGCTCCGTGGAGGGATCATCACCGAATGTGGGGGCTAAGTGCCGGAGGCTTTGCTCCTGGACCCATTTCTGGAAGTCCATCACCCAGTCAGCGTTGACAGCAGCACCTTCATCATCCCCAGGAGACTTCAGAAACACATAATACAGGCCGAAATTGTACTGGTTTTCCACGGTTATGTTTCCGAATATATCCGCCTTTCTGGAAACCTCCACCAACCCGGACGGGAAGATGCCGCCGTTATTCGGCACGCTGTCGGTGTAGTCCACCTGAAAGCCGTCCAGCTTCTGGTGCTCGGGAAAGGTAGCGATCCACGAGCGCATTTTCTCAATATCAGACATTGCCCTTCCTCCTTGCGATGTGGCGTTCGGTATCCGCTTTGATAGCCTTGCCCTCTGCGGCAATCATACGCTTGTCCCAGAACGGGCCGGCCAGTGGATTGTGGGTTTTTGTGTACTGCAAAGGAATATCTGTGGCTTTCAGCACAGTGCCTCGACGGTAGCGAAAGCCAATGCCGGGGATGTAAGCCGGTCCTTTCCCGGTTTTGCTGTTTACCATCTTTTTTCCAAAGTACTGGTAATGCACATGCGGTCCCACCACTTCGATCTCCGTACTGCTGCGGATGAATTTTAACTTCGTCTCTGTGACACCGGTCAGATGCGGCATATACCTGCCGATGCGGCGATTGATATTCATGGTAAGAAACATCTGTACATCACCGTCTTTGGTCAGGCCCTTCTTTTGAATTAATTCTTGTACGCCAGGCACTGCAACTCGTATTCTCATCCTCCCGCCTCCGTATGCACGATCTGTCCTTGCCAGTACTTGCAGTCCACATAGTCGACCACAACCAAGCCGGGAACCTTAGATGGAATGAAGGCCGCCCAGGCTTTGCTGTCGGCGATTTCCGGTCCAAAGCCCCGCAGCACCTTGTCGCCCACAAAAACTGCCTGCGTGTTCCCGGGGATGATCAGGAGGAAAGAATTTGCTTCCTTGCTCCCGGTCTTGTCCACGGTCAGGTTCTTACGCTCGTCCAGATACACATTGGTATGCACTGTCCGGGTGTAAAGGTCGCCGTTTTTGTGATACACAGTGACCATCTGATCACACAGCCGATAATCTGCCGGGCAGGCGTTTCTGCGTACAAGCATCAGCCCACCCCCCGGTAGATCTCCAAATACTGGCAGGCGCAGCGGTACAGCTCCTTTTCCTGCCCCTTGGGGCTCAGGTCTACGCTGTTAGCCGCATTTGCATAGCTGACAGACACAGACCCAACAGAAGCGGACTGCACCGCTCCTGTGCCGTTCTGGGCTGCTGTGAAGTAATCCAGAGCTTCGGCCATTGCGCATACAGCCATGGCCTCGGAGTTATCCTCCGGGGCCACAACCTTGTATTGACGCTTGTATCGATCCAGCTTTGCCTGCGCGGCCTGCGCCAGACTGGGCCAGGCGCTCTCCGGGATGGAGCTGCCGTGGTATTTCTCTGTATAAAACTGATATTCAACCATAAAGCCGCTCCTTTCTAATCAGGTTATTCCGCTCCGTCGTCATCCTCGCCAGCGTCAACCTGAGCTGCAGCTGCAGCAGGTGCGATAGCGATATCCTTCAGCACGGCAGCCTTCAGGGTGTTCTTCAGGGCAACGCCCGCCACCAGTTCCACCTCACCGGTCTTCACCGCACCGGGAGCGGACAGATCGGGCATGTAGCTGGTGATCACACCGGTACCGGTGGGAGAAATGCCGTGGAAGCCATCCAGGCCCAGAGCTACCGCATAGATTGCGGTCTTGCCGCCCTCAGTAGCCACAACGTCAACAGTCTCGGTGCCGTTGTAGTACTTGCCCAGATCCACCATGGGGACACCTGCATAGGTCTCCACGGTTCTGCCGAAGTCGTCCTTGCTGCGCTCGTAGTAACCGGCACGCCGGGCAATGGAACGCAGCTTGATCAGCATCTGATTGTTCATCAGCAGCATGGAAGCGTTGCCATCCAGAGAGCTTACCAGCGCATCCATCTCGTCCAGGAATGCATTGTAGTTCTCGTCCAGCTCCGCAGAGGTGGTCAAAGACACAGTGCTGGTCATTTCGTTCTCGGTCTTGGTCAGCAGCTGCTTCAGGCCATCGAAGCCACCGGAAGCAGCGGTGCCGTTGATAACCAGATTGTGGAAATAGTTAGCGGTTGCCTTGATCTTCTGCTCCGCCTGGAATGCCAGCTCATCCACTGCACCGGCAGTGTTCTGCAGCACCCGGTCCACCTGGAAGGAACCGCCCATAATGATGGCGTTGGTGGTCTTCTTCTCCCGCTTTGCCTCACCGGGGGTGTACTCGGAGTTGATGGTACGCACCGCGGAGGTGGAGGGGGTCTTGAGCTGCACGTAGCCGTATGCCAGCGTAGAGCCGCCGGTACCGGGAGAGATGCAGTTGTCGAAGGTCATGTTGTCCAGCAGCAGAGAGCTGCGCCGGAACATATCAATAACCTGCTGATCTACCTTGTCGGCCATGCCGACTTTTGCTTCTGCCAAAGTAATTGCCATAAGTTAATTCATCCTTTCGATTATTTGGAATATTTCTCCCGCAGCGCGCCCGCCAACGAATTGGCTGCACCTGCAGGAGGTGTGACTTGTGTTCCCGCACCCCGGGAATAAGGGGGAGGTGTTCCCTCTGTGTCAAAGAGGTAGCCGCTACCCTTCTTCAGGGCTTCCAGAGCGGCTGTGATGTCTGCTTCCTGATTCTTGCTTCCCTTCAGGGCGGTGATCTGATCCTCGCCGAGCTCACCGAGGATTGCTTTCACACTTTTGCCCTTTGCGCCGGCGATGGCAGTTTCCAGCATCTGGCGGAAGTCTCTGTCCGCAAGCTCCTGCTGATGGGCAATAACTGCGTCATTGTACTTCTTCTCCCAGTCCTGAGCATTCTTCCGCGCGGTCTCCAGGTCTGTGCCCTGGTCCTGAATGCCCTGGAGGGTGGTCTGCGCATCCTTCAGCTGCTTCTTGACGGTATCGTAGTCAGCATAAGGTTTCTTTGCCGCTTCGATGTCCCGGCCATTTTCCGCCATAATGGCGTCAATGACCTCCTTGGGAAGGGGCTGGTCTCCGACTTTCAGGTTCTGCAAAAATTCTGTTTTCATATGCTTCCTTTCTCGGCTAGGCTTTTTAGGTCGTCGCCATGACCCGCCGTCTCACCTTGTTAGGTCTGTGAGTAGACCAATAATGGGTATGAAAAAGTGGATATTTCCAAAACGGAAACAACCACTCTATCAACAGATATTCTCCCAATCGCTTGGGATTTTGGGCATAGAAAAACCACCATCCGAACATGGTTGGTGGTTTAGTGGTCAAATTCATCATATCGGTGAGATACGATGCGATATGGTCCGCTAGCCTTTACAGCCTGCCTCAGAGCTTCCAGATAGATCTGCGCGGCGCATTTTTTCTCTGTGCCTTGGAAATCAGCATAGTTAAAACAAATAAATTGCTCTCCAAACCTCTTGCGGTATTCTTTCTTCAGGTTTGTAACTTCTTCAGAGCACAGAATTTTCATGTCACACGGTGCAACGTACAATCAGCTCACCTCAAAGTCCATTGATTGATAGGCCTTAAAAATATCCGGAAAATTATCTCGGATAAAATCAAGGTTTTCTTTTTCTGCAAAAGTTTCCATAGAAAACAGATTAGCGAACACTTCTTTTTCCTTCACACCGGCTTTTTGCCAATATTCTGCGGGATGCCCTGCCGGAAAATCGTAAGCATTCTCCGATATTGCACTGCATATATCTGACAAGAAACCTCGCTTGTCGTGATCGGCACAATAGGCTTGATATTTTTCAGGTGCAGACTTAATAGTCTTTTGAGCATTTAGAATCGCTTCCTGGAGCGTCTTGTTCTCGCTCGACCTAACAAAGAAAGAATCAATCCGGTGTGCCAACTCATGTGTATTTACCGTTATAAAGTCCATTTGCCAGAAATCGCTTCTTGTAGGATCATACAGAACTTTATCTCGGCCCGGTGAATACCCAAAAGGAGCGGATTTCAACTTTTCTTTTTTATATTCAACGCTGTTAAACGATTGCTCTAAGAGCATTCTATTCTTTTCCGGTGTCGATGTCAAGAATTGCGCGTAGTCTTTTCTTGCCTCTGTTAGGTTAAAATCGCCCTTCTCTGTTCGATAGCTACCGTTAGATTTAAACACCTGGTAGATGTCTTCCGTCCGATTCTGTTTGTATGCCTTCTCCGCCGCCTTGCCATGCTTCCAGGTAAACCCGGCCTTCTCCATACGGCTGTGCTGCATAGGCAACCCAACGCCCTTGGAGAACCGGGCATATTCCTGCTTCAGAATCTGCAGCCGGATCTGATCTTGCTGGAGCTTGTCCTTATCGCCCACAGTTTCATCGATCAGGATCTTGCGCTTGCGGTCACGGATAGATCTCTCAAACTTCCGCTGCCGCTGAGTGGCTTCATACAGTGTGTAGTGCTTCCCATCGAAGGTAACGCCCTCTTCGTTTTCCTGCCGCATGGCTTCCAGCTCTTCCGGGGTGTACTGGGGGCTGTTCACACCCAGGATGATTGGGGACGCAGCGTGCCCACAGTTCAGCTCACCGATCGGGCGAACCAGACTGTTGTTCAAGCGCTGATACTCCGCATCCGGATATTGCTTCCCTTGGTACGGCTCATGGTCCGGAGCGCTTCCGTGATGGGCTGAGATCTCCCAACCGTCACACCCAAGATCGTCATGGTTCTGCTGGCTGATCTGGTTTTGCATAATCCCCAGACCGCCCATGATGTTCCGCCGGACAGCCGCTTCCAGAGAGGTATGTACGCCGGAATCATAGTCGATTGTGCGGATACCTTTTTCCGCGAGTCCCCGGGTAGCGTCTCTGATTGCCGATTGGTAATCCTGCGCGCCGGTGCTAACCTTCTGGAATGCGAAATCACAAGCCTGTTGATAGGCTTGTGTCAATTCATGCACATTCCCATCCGGCCCAACAAAGCCCATGGTTTGGGTCATATTGGTCAAGTCATCCCGAGCCTGCTTTACCGTCGCCGCCAATATCTGCTGTAGAGTGTCATTCGTGGCAAACGGAACAGCGTGAGTGGTGGGAAGCCGGGAAATATCGAAGTTATAACCGGTCTCTGCTGCCTGTGTAAGAAGTTTCTCAACTTCAGACAGCGAGATATTAAGACGCTTCTGCAGCTCCTTCTTTAGCTTCTTTTGGGATATGCCTAAATTCTGTGCCCTCCACACTTCATATGCCGCAGTGCTGGTAAGCTGTCCCGCCTCCGAAACGCGCTTGGCAATATCCTCGATCAAAAAATCAACAATGGGATCCAGCAGATGCTCCGATTGATCCCGGAGCGCACTGATTTGAGATGCTGTCAGCATTATTCATCATCTTCTTCCGGTTCTTCTATAGCCGCTGGCATATATTTCTTCCGGATCTTTGCCAGATCGCTTTCCGTTTCAGTCGGCATATTAAACCGCCAGCCCAGAGCGATCTCAGGCTTTAACAGACCAGCTGCTACCATGCCCTTATAGTCCTCCCAGGTCTTCTGTTCATCGTACAGAACGCCGTTGCCCCAGTTGATGATTACAGCGTCCTCCGCAACCTCATGGGCGCCGGGCACTTTGTACATCTGCCCCAGGATTCCGCACAGCTGCACAGTCTCCCTGACCGTAGCTTCCCACATTCTCTGGAAGTCAATAATGGTCAGATTGTACTCACCTGCAGAGGAAGTGATCTCTGTAGCAGTACGCTCTGCCGCCTCTACTTCACTGAGAAGACCGCGTTTGAGACCAATGACATTTTCTACATTCCTCAAATACTCCTGTTTCCGGGCAAGGAAAGACGCTTCGCGAAGCTGTGGAGAAAAGATATTGACACCCACTGTCTCCGGGTCCTCATCCAGTCCCACAAATACATGGTCTTTGAACGACTTGTTCCCGCGCTCGTCCTTTTGCATCAGGTCTGCACTGACAACGATCCTGCTCTCACCCCGCTCAAACTCACCGTTCAGCTGGGCTTCGTTCCGGTTGATGTTGCGGATCAGACCCACAGCAGCGGCATACACGGATACGCCGTCACAGGATCCGTCCACGCAGTTGGTCATAGGCGTCTTGACGCTGGCCAAGCCCACGGAATGTACAGGCTTGGGGAATGTGTATTCATCCTGCAGAGCCTCATACCTGGGCAGGCTGTTTAACGGCATACGCTGCCCCAGTGCGTCCTTTGACAGCGAACGGTACAGATAATTACGGATGGTCAAATGCCCGCTTGCATCCACTGTCCGCCGCTCCAGCAGTGTATAATAAAATCTTCCGTCTACTGTGTATTCCGCAGTTCCGATATCGGTCATATTGCCGCTGTCGTCCCTGCCAAACACCAGAATGTTATGCCTGGGCACCACATTGAACCGGAATGCGCCCTTGTCAGGGATGGGCTTCAGCAGACATTCGCCGCCGATCAGCACCGCCTGCATGGCTGCTTCCGCTTTTTTGCTCAATGCCTTCAGCACACCGGACGCAAACTCGTCCTGGCTGGTGGCCTCGTATTCGGACAGGGCAGTTTTTGTCAGCTTTCGCACAATGGTGTACGGGATTTGCTGGCAGTGATCTGCTTCTTTCTGTGGCTCCTGATGGTAGTACATCTCTCTCCACAGCTTAATGGCAGCCCGCATCTCGTCTGATGTAATATCGTTGGCCTGAAACGCCGCAGCATAGCCCGATGCGTTCTCAATCAGTGTTCCGCTCACTTCTTACCCTCCCCGGTGTTGATTATAATGCGCCTCTGTGCCCGGATCCCAACCTCAAGGCCTGCGATATACGCGTCCTTGCGCTCCAGCTGCTGTCTGAGGTCCTTTACTTCCTCCAGCAGCCGCCGGTTGTCAGCAAGCACAGTCTCCTTTGCCCACATAGGCAAAAAATGCTCCAAAAGCCATTTCTTAAACTTTCTTATCACGCTGTATTCCCCCTACGGTTGAATATCGGCTCGTATGCATATCGCAGTGCCGATATGGCATGGTCATTTTCGTCCGGATATCCGCTGACCACATTGCCGTCTTTATCTCTCTCGTATTCGTAGTTAACAATCTCGTTGTAGGCGCTGGGTGTCCTCTTCGGATCTATCACAATGGTTCTGCTCTGCAGCCACTTGAATCCGTATTCTACAGACCCAGGACCTTTTTTAGCGCCACGGGCCGGTAAACCCAGATCACGATAATCGCTTACAGATTTCGGCTCTTCACTGTCGCAAATAATATTGAAATCGCCGTACCCTTTATCCAGTATCCATTGACCGGTTTTATCGTTCTTCCACTTGTGGACATACAGCTCATCAATCAGGAATATCTTCTCTCTGGTGGAATCATAGTGTGTCCGTAGGAAAGCATACTGGTCAGGATACCAGCCCCAGTCCACGCCCTGATGGATCCTGTCCATAGCGGCGATTTCCTCGTCGGTAATCTCTCGTACTTCCAAAAACTCGAACACATTGCCGCCGTCGCCGTTAGCCTCTCCCATGTACTCATGGGCATAGGCGGCAGGATTGACTTCCTTCAAGTGCTCTGCATCTTCTATGAATTTCTTACCAAGCCATTCCGGAGGGGCTTCTAGATAGCTGGACCGGTGAATGACCCGTTTTTCATTGGGGATCAGCTTCTCTTTGTTGACCCAGGCACTTTTGCTCTTTGGCGGGTTGTAACTGGAGAAATCGTAGGATATATCACCGCCACGGAGAACGGACTGATTAACAGAACGCTCCTGCTCGGCACCCTTCATCTGGTCTTTTTCTTCCTTCCACAGAATGCCGATATAGCCGAAGGGCGGCTTGATGGACTTCAGCTTTGTCTCGTCGTCCAAGCCACGGAAATAGATCGTCTGTCCGGTTTTCTTATAGACGATTTCCAGTGGTGAGACCTTGAAATTAAACTCCTCTGCAAGCCCAAGGGTGTTGATCGCCCATTTCAGGTTTGCATATACGGAATCCTTCAGGGTATTGGATACCTGTCTTGTTGCACAGGCGTGGAGCTCTGGATTGTTCTTAATCAGCTCCACGATTTTGAGGGCGATAAAGGAAGACTTCAAGCCACCTCTACCACCCTCAAGCACATACGCAATATTCGGTTCGATCTGGCGGTTCAGATCCACAAAAGCCTTGCCCAGCACCCGTGCCGGTAACTCATAAAGCTTCTCGTCTTCGACCAGATCGTCCTCTTTTCCAATTATGTCAACCAGTACCTTTGCAGCCTTAGCATCGCCGGCTATAGCACGTTTCGACAAACCGGCAATCACAGCCATTTGGTTATCTATATCTTCCATGTCAACGCCGTCCAAAGAAAGCTGATTCCACGTATGGGTATCAGTAACCGGCATAGACAGATACAGGTCCGCTGCGTTTTTTAGGCTTCTCTTTCGGCGACGAGACTTGCCCGATTCAACGCCGCCTTTTCGGCCATTTTCTCTTGCTTCGCTCTCGCTTCGTTCGCTAAAAGGGATAAGATTCTGTTCATTGGCCACTCGCCACCACCTCTCTTATGGCATAGAAAAGAGGCCCAGGATCTCTCCCAAGCCTCATGCACAAATCCTATTTATATCACTATAACACGCTGACCGCAGAAAATCTTCCGGTTTTTTTCCGGACTTTTATATCTCTGCACATCCGTAACGAGCCAGTGTATACCTGCGAAGAGCTGCGTCCTTCCGATCGTACACCGCTGATTTTTCAAGGTGCAAATCACCGCACAGCCTATCCACATTCCCCTTCGCCGGGTGTATGTAGAAGCGGTCCAGGATCATCACCTCCTCCGGTGATAGCACAGATAAGCCCCGCTCCACTTTTTCAACCCAGTTACGGGCATAGGTCAGAGACGTCTCCAGTTTATCGCACTTAACAATGAGATTGATCTGCCGGTCTTCCCACCTGGATCCACCTCCTTTTACCGGAGCACTGCTATTTGATCCTCCAAGGCGGGACATCTCAGATCTAAGCTGTGCAATGTCGGCAGGTATACTTTCCAGTGCCATTTTCTTGGCTTCATACTCCCGGAGCTCTTCCTTCGATTCCTGCTTCCAATTCATTTAATCACCGTCTTTCTTAAAATCATAGCTCCACGTCAAATTCATTCTTTTTCCGCATTTCTTCCCTTCGACTTTCTTTTCCGGAAGCTGTAAGCACCGCCCATACGGTAACGCCCAAAGCTCCGGCCATCATACCGAGCAGAAACATCCCCAATGCCATTTTAACAAACTCCTTCCTTCATTTTTTCTCTCCGTTCTTTCATGTACTCATTGCGCCGTTGTCTTTCTCTTTCCTTGTTTGCAGCTCTCTGGCAACTGAGTTCACAATACTTTTGCTTCTGTGTCTTGGGCTTGAACGGCTTCCCGCACCATGCACAGGCTTTCCACCCTTCCGGGATCTTCTTCTCAATCTTCACCGGGTCTTGCATAGCTTTCCACTTGCCATAGGACATACCGCAAGCCAAAGCCTGAGCAACTTCCTGCGCCAGCTTGTCCGGCTCTTTCTTCTTTCTAGCCATTGTCAATCCTCGCTTTCATCGTCAAGCTTATCAAGTATCCGCCTTTGAATCTCAAGCCAAATCTCAACCTGTTCTTTTGCATCCTCGGTGGTTTTTATAGGCTCATCCCGGAAACAGTGTGTAACCAGCTTGTATCCATCGTCTGTTTTCTTAGCCTGATATACACTCCAGCTTTCGGTCAAATCGTTCCAATAGCTTTCAAAGCGCCATTCTCCATAATCGGCTATGTATTCTTTCTTTTTAGCCATAATCATTCTCCTTTCGGCGGTTGGGGCAGGGGCAAAAGCACGGGTGTCCAATGTGTGATTTCTTCAAATTCTGCATCCCAAAACTCTGCATCACAAATCCAATGCAATCCGTTCCATATTGCCGTAAGAACCTTTCTGCCATCTGTCAGCACATTCACGGCTTCTGAATATTCCGTTCCTGCTCCGCACGGAATTGTGTCTGGCAACCTATCCTTGACCGAAATCCACTGCTGACAATTTGTCAGCGGTTCGCTCTGGAAGGTTACACCGTTGGAAATAAGGTGGTCGGCAATCAGTCCTGCCCAGTATATAGCACAGCCATCAACCGCAGACTGTATTAACTCAATCAGCTTTTCTCTTGTGTTAGGCATCTGCTACCACCTCTATTTCCTCTTCTTCCATTAGTTCTTCAAGTGAGCAATCGCCACTGTCACAAATATAGTTTTCGTGATAGTCGAAATACTGAAAAGCTGTATAGGGCTTTGCAGTAATTCCAGTGTATTCTTCAAGCAATGCAGGAAATTTGTCTTTACGGCTTACCAAGCAATAATTCAACTCATCCATCTTCTCTTGCGTTATTTTGTTAGGCTTACTCATTCTCCCTCTCTCCTTTCTCCGTAGGAACAGAAATCATCTGGCTTGCAATCTTCCAATAAGTTCCGATAGCAACCGTGCGTTCCGTTCTCCCTATCAATGATGAATCGGCAATCCTTACACCGCACAACATCCACAGCATCCACGGTGGGGGCTTGCTCGATAAACTTTCGCACTTCTGCCACTTCATCGCAGCTAAAGGTCTTATGCCACAATTCATTGGCATCAATCAGCCTGCAACCGTTCGCCATTTTTACCCCTCCAATTCTTGCAATGTTTTTCCCAAGGATCTATGCTGTCCTCGTTGTACTTATCCGACAACGGATTCACGCATTCATAGGTGGCACCACTTTCGAGAGGTACCCCAACCAAGAGGCACCAAGCACAATCATAGCAGCACTTTTCGTTAGGCATCGGGCTACACCTCCTCCGGTGCTGCAGGAAGTGGCATCCAGTGGGTGACTTGGCAAGGGGTAAACTCGTCATTGTCCCAGCCTTTGTACCAGCGGAATTCCACTTGGATTCCGCTTTCTCTATATGTCATAACAGCGGTATTTTCTTCCGGCAATCTCTCCGTAACAGGAATCCACTTTGTTGCCTCCTGGAGCCTTGTAATTTCTTTGCGCAGTCCAGCTGCATCCTCCCAAGATAACCCAAAGTGATTATGTAAGGCAAAATCCACGCCAAGATCATAGGCTTCATTCCATAGCTCTTGAATAGGACTACTGGCAAGAAGGTGATCAGTAAATTTCTCTGCAAAATCTGCTTTGTGAATATCCTTAACGGATAATGGATCTGTGTAATTGTCTACCAACGCAATTAGTTTTGCTTTTATATCAGACATGGTCATACCTCCTCCGGCGGTGCCGGCATAGGCATCCAATGCGTGATAGATTTGGTGTTGGTTCCGTACACCTTCCACCAACCATTCACACCGAGATAAACACCTTGTTCAACCCTGCCATCTTTCCGGCAAACGATTACTCTCTGCCCGGATTCCGGGTGGCGGTCAGATACCGGGATCCAACAGGGAACCTCTGCTTTGTAGGAATCTGCAAGGGCTGCCATGGCTTTTCGCTGCGTATCCAGTTTGTTGATTTCTTCCGGGGTAAGTCCGGTGTCCTCGTATTTGGCCAAGCTCTCCAATAGTTCGGGCAAGATGCGGACTGCCGGTTGTGCCTCTCCGGGGCGTTCACCTTTTGCGCAAGCCCTTCCATCCAAGCATCTCATAGTTAATCTTGCCATATTTAACCTCCTAAAATAGTGACATCTGTTCTTCTTTTGGTTCTGTGCAGCAGCCTTTTAGCTGCTTGCTTTTTTGTTCTTCTTTCTGCTGGGCCTCTTCTTTCAGCTTTTGCCATTGTGCAGCTGCCGGAGATCCTTCGATTCTTTCTAACGGTTCCCAAGTGTCTGGGTCAAAGTTTGCTGGGGATTTGCCTCGAAGCACATCCCGCATTATCCAATCCTTTAACTGGGGATTAACGGTATAATGGTCACAGGTTGACCTGGAGTGCTGCCAGTAACCATTTGGGGTATAATCCAGTCCCAGGAAGATGATCCGCTTATTCTGTGGACCGCTGTAGTGCGTGCAAAAGCCTTCGTGGAATTGATTTGAGAACTGGCAAGTGCCGCATATTCCGTATATAAAGTTCTGGTGGAAACTTAGGCACTCACCAGGCACCTTGTCAGCCCTCACAACCCCCATAATTTCGCAGGGGAGTTTATCCTGCCAACGCACATCGAAAATGCGCTCCTGAGGAATACCCGGATTTCCATTCTCTGTTCTCCCGTGATAACACCAACGGCATCGATTTTCAAAAACTTCATCAGGAATAAAGATTTCAGCCATTTCTTATTCCTCCTAAACAGTTTTCCTGTGCAACCAACCGTGTTAGCCACCAGGTCTGACCGTGATCATCGAAATACAAATAGCCGTCTTGCACAGAAAGCGAGTCCATGTGGATCCGGGTGATTGTTTGCGTTTCCACTTGACCATTTATGATGATGAACACTTGATCACCGGGATCCAGCAGTTGCTTTGCTTTTTGATATGTAATCATATCAGCTACCCAGTAGCGCACGCACAAGCGGTACGGCGGCTGCCCGCAGAGAAGTAAATTCATCTTCTTTTATTCCCGCCACCACGATTGTGCCGACAAAATCTTCCCTGCTGATGGTCACATTGTAAGGTAAGCGCTTCAGCTTTCCTTCCTCGTTGCATATCACTACGATTTCCGGGGTTAGTGTGAAGGTTTCAATATACCCTCCAACTGCCTCTTGGAACGCCTTCAGATCGTTATCAAACAGGGGATCGAGCTCCGGTGCTTCGCCCGGCCGCTTGATCATTACCATTATTTGTTTTTCTTTCATAGGTTGCCTTCTTTTTGCCATATTTTCATCCCCTAAACATTTTGGTTATCATACTGGTTTGAGGAACGCCACAGTCCTGACCTTCTACATTAGCAAAGTAGGCCTCGCCCTGAGGAAGTTCTCTGTATCCACCATCTGGGAACTTGCAGATGCCAGATATATCTCTTGCAAAACCGCCGCATATCGGACATCGGATAGTAAATGGTACCGGTTTGTGATTTTCGCCAAATTCCTCAAGCCCTTTTTCGAGGAACATCCACCAGGTAAGGCCGCAAATATCGCAGCCGTATTTCATGGCACCGTGTACAAGAATAGGTTCTCCTTCGGCGTTAGTGGCCGGAGCAGCTGCATATCCTCGCTTTTCTGCCTCTACCTCCTTTTCGAACTTACAAAAAAGCCGGTCTTCAGACTCGATCTTGCTCTTGTTTCTCTCAAACGCCTTGCGGCGATAACGCATATCTGCTTTGCTGTTCGGAATGCACCGGTTAATCATCCCCATCATTCTTGGCTTACCCATTGGACACCTCTGCTTTCTTGGTGCCGTTATCCTCACGGAAACAGGGCATTTCTGCTGTTGCGGCAGAGTAGAACTGCTTGTTTACCTCAAACCCGTATGCTCTCCTGCCGGTTTCCCAGGCAGCTTGTAATGTGGTGCCGCTTCCAGCTACAGGATCAATAACAACGTCTCCCGGATCCGTAAACACTTCAATCAGTCGCTTAAGTACATTAACCGGCTTTTGCGTAGGATGAATTTTGGGGATTTCCTTACCATCTCTGCGCCACTCAAACCAGTCAAAGACCATCTTGCCGCTGCCGCGAATAACCTTGCCATCATCGTCATACTGTCTTCCGTTGTTGAATTTCGGCAGCTTATCACGGTATAGAACAACAGCAAACTCTGTTGCACCAACGATCTTCATGTTGGCTTTCAATACCTGTGCGGAATAATTCTTGATAAAGAAAAGCGGATACGAATTCATAAAACCGTACTGCTTTCCAAACTCAACCACGGTGGGAATCTGTTCAAACGCACAGAATACGATCATTGCGGGTGCTTTACCTTTTTCCTTAGGCTCTTTAACCAGGAGCTTGCTGCAAAAGTGCATATACTCAGCAATCTTAAACTGGCCATCGCCATTAAAGAAACTGGCTTTTGCGTGCTTGCTTTCGCCGTTGCTATTGTCGCCACCGTTGTACCACATGGGGTTACTGGCATAGGCATCAGCACCAATGTTATACGGAATGTCAGCTATAACCAGCTGTGCTTTCCGTGGGATGTTATATCGTTTGTAATTTTGAAAATTATCATGAAACAACTGGGGTTTCATTGTATCGCGCCTTCTTTCTTTCGATAATCGCCACCATCGATGGCAATGAGCAGAAGATCAGCGTTTTCAAGGGTACGGCTTTTCAGGTAGGCAGCTCTTGCCATTTCTGTCCGCCGGATAGTATCTACATGATGCTTTCCCATCTGCTCAACAAATTTGTAACGTTCGTACTCGCGCATAATCTTGCGCTTTTCACGAATAGCAGTCTCACGGTCAACGATGCCCATACGGAGCTGCGCATACAGCATCCGGAAGCATAGGTATGTAACCTTATCTGGGTAATCCAATCCGTTGGGCATTTCATCGCCGCTGGCTGCCTGCCGTTCGTAGGGGAAAACTACGCTGTTTGCTTTTGGTTCAGGTACCATAGCAATACCTCCGTAGCTTGTTTCCAACCGAAGCAGAAGGCGTGGAAATATCCGTTTGCCTTCAGGTGCTCCGCCCACCACAGCTGATTACTGTCCGGGTTTCCGTCCAGTGCCTTCATTTCGATATACAGGCCGTGGTACTTCCCGGAAGGGATCGGCAAGTGCAGATCCGGAACGCCTGTTTTGACGCCCATTGTTTTCAGTATGGCAGCCTGGACCTTATCTGTCCGTTCATTGGGGATGTGGTAGAGCATAGCCAGCTCCGGGTATTTCTCCCGAATGGAGGGCTGCTGCGACCACTGGATAACCCACTTTTGTTCTGCACTCTCGGAGGGAACGCCGCTTGCCTTTATTCGCCCTCTGCTCATAATCTCACCATCCTGTCATTGAACACGCGGTTTAGGATCTGATTTGCCTGCAGGCGGGATAAACCGACAAGACTTTTGCTGTCAAAATCCTTAAATCTGCGACGGATACACTGCAACTGCTTTTCCGTTGCAGGCTTTTTGCCCCACTGCTTGACAATGTTCAAATCCCACACTCTACGCTCTTCGTCGTGCAGATCGCATAGCTCACGGTATGCACGGTCTAATGCAGCTTGGTAAGGGATGAACTCTCCGCAATACTGAACACGGCCCAGCTGATCCGGACACGGAATTACGATCCGTTTACCGCCGATTAAATTACATATCAATTTGCCATCGGGCATTTTGAAGTAATTGACATCGTGCAGGTTGTAGGACATACCCTTTGCCCACAGATCTACGATTTGCACATTGCGGATCCAGCTCTCCGGGCAGTCAGCGGCTGCGATTGCTTTTTGCGGCAATTCAAAGATAGGACCTTGTATTTGATCAGCCTTGCCGGCAGGAACATCTTTCAGGTCAATGCCGATCAAGGTAGGCGCTGTACAAAGACTTGCTTTGCCGGTAACGCCTACGCAGTCGATTAAAATCAGCTTTTCTTTTTCAGGGTGGGTACGCAGGCCACGACCAACCATCTGAGTATAGAGAGCCTCTGACTGGGTGGGGCGGGCAATGATAACCGTCTCCACCAAAGGAATGTCGGTGCCCTCTGTGAATACCATCACATTGACGATGCAAGGGATCTCCCGGCGGGTAAACCGTTCGATAATGTCAGCGCGGTCTTTGGTCTTGCCGGTAACCACTACGGCACCGGGGATTCGTTTTGCAATTTCTTCTGCCTGATTGACGCTGACAGCAAAGATCAGGGTGGCACCCTTGGAGTGTTCCCGGTATGCCTGAGCAATGGCATCGGCGGTACCGTCCATTGCCTCTTCCAATTCGCCCGGGGCATAGTCGCCGTGGCGGGTGTGGACTGCGGACAGGTCAAAACCAATGTTTACCCGGAGGCAATGAATGTCGCAGAGGTAGCCGTTTTGAATGGCCCAGCGCAGATCTCGTTGGAAGATGATCTCGGAATACACATCATCAAGTTTCGCCTTATCACCCCGGTTGGGGGTGGCGGTAAAACCAATGTGTTTCTCGGGGGCAAAGTGATCGTAAATCTTTTTGTAGGTGCCGGCTGCTGCGTGGTGCGCTTCGTCTGTGATGATTTTGTCAAATTCGTCGTAGGAAAACCGGTCAAGCCGATTCACCAAAGACTGAACACTTGCGATCACCACATCTTCACCGTGGCTGCGCTCCTTGGCAATCTCAAACCCAACAGGGCAGTCATAGTACCTTGCAGGTTGCCGCACCAGCTCTTCACGGTGAGCCAAGACCAAGACACGACCACCATTGCGGGGGATATGCGTGAAGGTTGCCGTTTTGCCGCAACCTGTAGGCATTTGGCAGAGGTATGCGCCCGGAGGCTTCGCCTCAATAATGCCAATGCATTCTTTTTGATAGTCTCTTAATTCCATATTTTCACCTTTTTGCGGAACAAAGCGGAACAGCAGCGGAACACAATGTTCCGCGCAAAAACAACCCACGATGTTCTGCAGTTGTTGATAAATTCCGGAAATTGCTATATTTCCGGAGCAAAAAAGTTATGTCATTTTTAGGTGCGGAACTGCGGAACAGTTTTGCACAACTCCTATAAGGAAATGTGTCATAGGCTATTACCGCAAACAAATACATATCTTTATAAATACTTGTATATGGTGTTCCGCGTGTTCCGCAGTTCCGCGCTTTTGTAAAACTCAATTTTTACAAGTCAAAAGTAAAGAAATCAATTTGAGTTGTTAGTAAAATTTTAACTTTTCTCCTTTACTTTTTGCGGAACAAACGCGGAACATCGTTCCGCAACTGCGGAACAGTTACGTCGGGAGCAGATCATCAGGATCATAGTCGCCATCCCAGTCTGCCTGCAGGTTGAGCACAACACATTCGGTGCGAATACCGTTAATGCGCTTGCTTTTCGTAAAGGCACGGCCTCTGGTCTCAATCAGATTATTTGCCTTTAGGTAGCTGAGCGTGGCGGCGTAAGAATATCCGGCCTCTTGAATCACCTTATTGAACACACCACGGTTGATATAGGCGGTATTGTTCTCGATGATGCCGTAACAGTCGCCCACGGCAGGCAGTTCAGGATTAAAGAATCGGTTAACATTGGAACCAACCCAGTCGCAAAGCCAGTCGTAGGCGCGTCTGCCGGCTGATACAGCCTCCTTGGATGCAAGGAATTCCTGGATATCATTTACATCCAACACCAGTTCTTTCGCGGTTTCCATATCATCACGGAAAACCCACTGGGATGCCAGAAAGTCCGCGGTAATGATGGCTGCAGCTGCCATTGCCTGTTTTTCGGTGGAATCACCGGCACACAGATCCCGGAAGTTATCTTGGTAGATCTGCCGGACCGCATCCTGTGTCTTTTCATCTTGGTAAAGCCGATCAACGAAAATCTGTCCAGCAAAGCCGTAATTGCGTTTCAGGTTGCCGGAGATCCGCTGTCCATCTGTCAGAACGGCAGATCCGGCAGTACACTCAATGTCAATGACACGGTTGACCGCGCCGGCGCCGGCTGAAATGCTTGTAAGCGGTGATTCTCCTGTAGTGAGGAAACAGCAACTCCAAGTGGGTGTGAGTTCCACACCGCCGCTTTTCTTACCACGAGAACGGCCTACACCTTGGGCAAGCTGATACACGTCAAAGTTAGTTTTTCCTCTGCTGTCTTTAGTGAGCTGGAGTTCATCCAGGCACACAGGCAGGTGATTTAAGAAAGCGGCAGTCCGTTCCTGTCCCACTTGCGTACCGTTGAATGTCTGAACATAGCTGCCAAGCGCGGGGTTGCCCCACACGGACGCAGCAAGCATCAGGGCAACGGTTTTACCGGTACCGGAATCCACGCCCCAAAGGTGCACGAAGAACGGCAGAGAGCCAACCAGCGACAGAATGGGAGAGGCGAACGATGCAGCAAGCATGATCCTTGCAGTAAGTGACTGCCGGCGGCACTCCATAGCAGTTTCGTACCAAGTGACGATAGATCCTCTGGATTCCACAGACTGATACAGATTCCGGAAGGATGCGTCACCGTCAAACACGAGACCTTCCACATAAGGGGAAAAGCCTTCTCCAGGTATGTATCCCAGTCTGCCGATGGACTTCTGCTCCGGAATGATGTCATAGTTCAGGTTTTCCATATCGTTGATATAGTCCACCAATGCAGAGGCGCTGTTACTGGTGACGGATATGCCCTGACTGGACAGGACGGTGATATTCCTGGAGGTAGATACGGTTGCTTTATCCACAATGGTGGTGCGCCATTTCTTATCTCTGCCCGGTGGCTTAAATGCCAGGGTAAGCTTCACCTCACCGGTATCAATGTTGATCAGACGGCTGATCGGCATAATAGGATGGGCGCAGGCACATTCCCGGCCGCCGTTCGGCAGGTCCCGGAAGATGCCCCAGTCCATTGATTCCCATGTGCCGCAGTTCAGCTCGATGGCCTGATCCTCAAACTCGGTTTGGTTTGGGATCATATTCCGCCGTTTTGCGTCCAGCTGTGCCTTGTTGTACTTCTGGAGCATTCCTTTGAAACTCTTGAAGCCTACCGCTTTGGCATTCTCTTCCATCTTCACCTTGGCAATTTCATACAGGAAAGGTGTCTTATGCAGCTCGTAGAGTTTTTCATAAGGCTCAGGAGTGCAGAAATCAGCCGCAGAATAATCGTAGTCCGGAATGATACTCAGCTCCGCTGCATTGGGGTCTATTACATTGTTTTCATCCTTTGGCAGGAGCATTCAATCACATCCTTATTCCGGCAGACCGTCTCCGTTCAGTTCGTTGGTCAGATCACTTGCGATGGCATCGGATTCGAACCAGTCTGCAATTTTGCTTTCGCCCTGTTTAATAGCGTTGTAGATACCGATGAATTCCACAAAATCATCAGAATTCATAGTTTCGATTTTCTTTTTGAGCCGCTTCTCAATCTGCTCCTGGGTAACACCCATCTTGGCAAATTGCACGACCATATTCTTGACACGGTCAATCAGAGGAGTATCATTCTTGCCGGCAAGGGTTCTTTTACACTCATTGATAGCGTCTTCAACAAACCACGAAGGCAAGATCGCGAGGATCCGAGAACGCAGGCGGCGGGTTGCCATATTGGCGTTGTTCTCGTAAATGTCCCGCTGACTGGTTAGGTTCTCCATGACAGTTGTGCGGGTTCTTTTATCTGTCTTTTCGCGCTGATGGGGGTTGGTGAAATTCTGCACACTCTGGGCATTGGTTTCCAAATCCCAGGCATAGGCCTGCATTTCGCTCTTGCCATCGTCCTGAGACAGCTCCTTAATGCCGTAATCGATGTTGCCCCAGCACCGGGCCAATTCTTCAGCAAAGCGGATTGTGGGACCTTCTACGGTTTGTCCACCACGGGGGAAACTGTAAAAGGCTTTCGCAGCCATTGTGGGGCGCTGGCAAGCTTCCATTGCCTTTGCATATGCGGCAATTTCATTCCGTGGAAACTTCTTTGCAATAACCAGTTTGCCCTGTGCTTCAGCAATGGCTCTGCTGGCTTCAATAGCAACGGTGCCTTGGTTGATGTTGTCCAGCCGCGCCATAACACCGGTGCCGGGCATATTGGGCATTGCGGGAGGATTGCTGGGGGATGTATATTCCATAATTTCTTCAGCCATAGTGTAATCTCCTTATGTAACTTCTTTGGCCAGCCACGCAGGCAAGGCCAGGGTGTTGATTCGGTTGTTCTTGCCAAGATAGCCATACCAGTTTCCGGAAAGCCTGCAGTCATGGTATGTGTCAATGCATTCACGGAAAATATTGTGGCCACGCTTCAGCAGTAGTTCATCTGCCTGCAGAATGTTGACAGCGTAAGGTGGAGTTTTTTCCACAACAATAAACACAAAAAGAGGGATTTGTTTGATGTGCTTAGATACGCCTTCTGAGTACATTGCTGCCTGGAAGTCATATCCGTATTTGATAGCGTCTCGGATAAACGCTTCGGTACCGGCGTCCGTGGCAGACTTCACATCGACAATGATAGGTTGGCTATATGATGTGTTTAGACAGTCTGTGCGGCACTTACATTCTTCTCCGGTTAATTCATCCACCCAGAAAAACGGGGTCTCTCTGCGGCCGTTCAGAAGTTTCTGGGCAAAAGGAACAGCAGCAAGCGATTCGCACATTGCTTTTGCCTGCTCGTGCATTTCAGCGGGGATAACAGTTTTGCCTTCTGCCTGCTCCTGGAACTCTGCCCAGAGCTGCTTACCTTCTTTGGTTCGTCGATCTACATCGGGCGTCACGACAAACTCAAGGTCAAAGGTGTCAGGCTCTAAAGCCATTTTGTGGAACACCTGACCAAATAGCAGTGCCGGTGTAGGTTCTTCCGGGTGCTCTTTGAAATACTTAAATTTTTCCGGACTATCGTGGATCCGCCACAACTCTGATCGGCTGATCGCCGGGTGGCTACGGTATTCCTGTTCTGTCATTCCGCATCCCTACCTATGGCTTTGCCTACGGCTCCCTGGACAACGCCAAGAACCAGCTGGATTTCATCATAGGTCATAGCAATATCAGACCGAACAAGCAGGTCTGTGATACGCTGGGCGGTTTTCATAAGGTTTGCAAGCCGGTACGGTGGGATGTATCGTCCGGTGCGGCTGGCAATTTCGTCAGCCTCGTGCTTGATATAATCTGCGGTATTCAACTTGGATCCTCCAATATTTCATAATCGTCGTTAAGTATCTCTACACAGGAAGAACAGACAGCCATAAAATGTGCGGTGTGGACTTTACTGCCCGGGAAAATTCGTTCTCTGCAAAGAGTGCAGACAGGAAGCTGCTCTACAAATCTGTCCCATTCAGCCTCCCGCTGCTCTGCCTGATGGGCGGGATCGTAGCAATTAGGAATCCCCGGGATCCGTGCCATTGCCGGCCTCCTGTTTCTCCCAGACCTGAGCATAGACGGCTGTTACCTCGCTCATATCCGTCACTTTTTCAAGCAACTGGAACTCCGTTGACAGCCTGTTGACGTAAAGACATTCCTTCACTTCGCAAAGAATATCGTTATCCAGCAACACCAAATCCTTTGGATCTGCACTCCCGCAGGGAGAGATTGCTAAAAACTCTTCGCCATCTTCGGTTTCAAGTACAAGGGCATACACAAATTCATAACCTGAACTCATTGACATCCTCCTAAATCTTTGTTATACTAGGAGCACTGGGGTACTCCCTTGCCGCTTTCGAAGGTTCCAGCTTCGGAGGCGGCTTCTTTTTCGTATTGCTGTGCAAGAAGCCTCTTTCGTCGGTTATAGTCACGCTGATACGCTGTTCGCTTCTCCCGGTTGGCTTCGTAGTAGGCAGCCTTCTTGGCGGCGATCTTCTCCCGGTTGGCTTCGTAGTAGGCAGCCTTCTTGGCGGCGATCTTCTCCCGGTTGGCTTCACGGTAGGCAGCCTGCTGGGCGGCGATCTTCTCCCGGTTGGCTTCACGGTAGGCAGCCTGCTGGGCGGCGATCCTGCGCCCCTTGTTGTCTAATCTGTCACGTTTGGACTGCTTGTCCAGGTCCTTGCTGCGCTTCCAGTCTTCTGGTGTCATAGAAAACGATCTTTCGATCTCTTCGTCCGCGAGCCGCATTTCCTTTAGCTCTTCTTCGGTAAATATGGATTTCTTCATTTTCGCATTACCTCCCTTCTAGCCCCCTTGCACCGCACATACCTTTTCCTCCGCCTTTTGGCAGTAATGTACACATTTGCGCAAGACCATCGGTAGAGCAAGTAAGACACCACCAATAACACAAGGCAACCGACGGTCAAAAAATCATCCAAGGTCATCCCTTTCCTTCTCCTTGCGTTCCACGTCGTCGTTGTAGATGGGTTTATTCATGTTGTTTTGCCTCCTTAAACTTTTTGATTTTCTGCTTGCTGTATCCAAGCAAGGTCAGGACAACCTCGATATCCGGATCGAGCGTTGCGATCAGTTTGCGAAACTCCCCGAGCATCATCCCTTCCGGCTCCAGTATGCGCTTCCGGAGTGTCGGCCTAGGAATACCTGCGGCATCTGCCAACGCCTGCTGGGACATGAGATTGTAGTATCCCTGCTTGCTGCGGATCTCCCTGCGAAAATCCTCCGCAGCATATTGATCCTTGTTTTGATAAATTCTCGGCATATCTGCCTCCTAACTCCTTAATTTGTGCCATGCTCGACATTATGTATGTGAGCGGTCACCTCCTTAATTCGCTCTGTGTTCATAGTTTGTTTACCCATTAATGTCTTGTAGATTTTTCTCTATTGTGTTACAATGCGTATATGCCGCAAGGCAGAGAAAGGAGCTGGTGCGTAGTGTCCCAGTTTTTGAATTTGCCTGCTCCCTTACTGTGAGGTTGCAATGGTGGCTGCCAAAGCACCTACAAACTGGCGCAAAATGTAGTAACTGATATGGCGGAGCGCTCAGAGAAGAGCTATAAAACGCATGGATGGTGTGCTGTTATACACCCCACCATATCAAGTACTCCTTGCAGCTTGTCAGCACACGGCATTTGCGGATCCAAAACCGCAAAAGTGACTGGGTATCCCAAGAAACTTGTGGTGCTGTCGCAGGTGGTGAAAACCTGCAGGATACATAGGGTAAACAAATTTGGACAAAAGCCGATGGGAACAGCACTCCTGTCGGTCTTTTTGTGTCCACTTTGTTGGACTGTTTACTTGCTAATCTGTAGGCGTGTCCGAAGACAGCAGTTCACCGATAGAAACACCAAAGTACTCCGCTACCTTTTGAACATTTTCAATTGACGGCGAAGAAGTGTCCCATCTGCTGATCGTGCCGTTTCCGATACCAGTCTCACGCTCAAGCTTTGCGATGGATACAGGCTTTTTGCTGCATAGTCGTCTGATATTTGTCAGAAGCATATACTCCCTCCTTCTAATAAAATTAAGAAAATATCCTAATTCGCTATTGACATTTTTTAGATTTTAATCTAATATAAAGGTGCCAACCAATTTCATAGAAACCTAAGTGCTGCCTTCGCTCTTAGGATATTTCCTATGCACACCTGCATTATATAGGATTTATTCTAATTTGTCAATAGGCAATTTAGGATTTTTTCTAAAATGTGAGGGATCTTTATGTTCAACAGCGTTCAGCTTGTTCGTGATCTGTGCAAAACTCGAAATATTCCCATTGCCAAACTGGAGAAAGACTGCGGTTTTTCCAACGGTTATCTGAACCCTAAGAAGATGTCCAAGATTCCGTATGACCGTGCTGTTGTGATTGCAGAGTACCTTAGGGTTTCTGTGGACCTGATTCTGACCGGCGAGGAAAACAAAAAAGCGCCCACCGGAAACGGTGAGCGTGACATCCTCGACGAAATCGACGTTGCTTTCTACGGTGACTACAAAGAACTGTCTGAGGACGATAAAGAAACCCTCAGAGCCATGGCCCGCGTGATGAAAGAGCGCCGGGCAAAGAAGGACCAGGAGAACTAACGTGTTTGAACTTTCGCATTTTTACGATTACTGCCAACAGAATAACGTGGATATTATCCCATTCAGCGAAATGCCGGCAGAGGGTGTGACAATGCGGATTGGCTTTGATTACGCCATCTTCCTGGATTTTACCAAAATCAAGTCTACCCGGCTGCTGAAGGGGATCTGCTACCACGAGCTGGGCCACGCAAGTACCGGGGCCTTGCATAAAGTATCCAGCCCCTACGAAACAGTAGAGCGCTCTGAATACCGCGCCAACCGCTGGGCTGCAGA
Source organism: Oscillospiraceae bacterium (assembly GCA_017436035.1). Lineage (GTDB taxonomy): Bacteria > Bacillota > Clostridia > Oscillospirales > Oscillospiraceae > Faecousia. The sequence goes on from JAFSDV010000033.1 coordinate 30,418, forward strand.
ACACTACTTGACAGCTGATGATTTCCGAGAAGCCTTTACCTCAGGCTACACAGAACTGTGGCAACTGGCAGATTACTTCGACCTACCAGAACAGGACATAAAAAACGCCCTGACCTACTGGGCAGAGCGGAAAGGAATAGATTTTAATTTATAAAGATCTGGACGCTCCAGATATATTAAGTAAGGGTGACATGCTATGCCCAAAAAGCTTACAACCATTAGCCTTGTGCTCGTTCTCTTCCTGGTTTTTACCGTATATACAAAAATCAACATAAATTTCTCTATTAGTGGGAAAGGCGAACCCTCTTCGGCTCCCAAAAGTGACCCAATTTGCCGGATTGAGAATGAGATCGTATATGACGTGAATGGCATGAAAATCACAACCGTTGGCTTTAACGAAAGCGGTATGTGGGGTCCTGAAATCAAGGTGATTATAGAAAACTCAACCGAAAAGGATCTCCTTTTTTCTGGATATGATTATGTTGTAAACGGAATTACGCTTGAAGGATCTGCTCATATAGCTGTTAATGCAGGCACAAAAGCAGCGGGCTCAATTTTCCTTTTGGAGTCTGAGTTAGAAACAGCGGGTATCGAAAGTATCGCAACGGTTGCTGCGTATGACTTTAGCGCCTATGATGCAGATACCTATAATGTAATGCATAACATCTCGTTTGAGATACGCACATCAATTGTAGATACATACAAGCAAGCTATACCGCCTCATGAAAACATCCTTTTTCAGCAAGATGGAATTACTATCTCGCCCTGCGGTATAGCAGAGACAGCTATGTACCATTCTATCGTGCTTATGATCACAAATGAATATGGCGAAGACATACTGGTTTCTTCAGATAAAGTATCCGTAAATGGCTTCACGATTTCGACCTATGCAGGTGATGCAATTTGCAAAGACACAGTAAGATTTTGGCGCATAGATATTCCTAATCGCTATTTAAATGATTGCAGCATTAATAGCATAGAAAATGCTACATTTAGCCTCGAAATTAAAGATGTTGGCTTGAATAAGGTCATTGCTGAAACCGGGGATTTGCAAATCTTCCTAAAAAACTGATGCGCCCCCTTAATTCAGCTGTATAAATAAAAAGTCTTCTAGGAGGGCACCATGAATCTCCTCTACACCCGCATCTCCACCCTCTGCGCCCAATGTGGTATCACTCCAGGCAAGCTCTGTGCCGATCTTGGCCTGAGCCGTGGAATCATAACGGATCTGAAGATGGGCCGTAAGAAGGATCTCTACGCCACGACCGCCTATAAGATCGCCAAATACTTTGGCGTGTCTGTAGGGTATCTGCTGGGATTGGAGGAAAAATAAAAAACCGCCCCGGCGGTACCGGGACGGAAGCCTTAGCTCAAGCATCGTGCTATCACTATGGTAATTTAGTAATCAGCATTCTATGTGTTTCGTTATCAAACGGTTTTAATGGCGCTTCCTCCAGAACATCATGATATATCCGATTTGCAATAATGTCCGCCGCGCGAACTAGTGTTGTCGTCGCTGAATTGCAATATTTCAGATGCACAGAACCCATTTGGGGAAATAACGGAGGATAAAAAGTAGAGAAGTTTATGTTATGGATGCCGTACTTAAATTCTTCTTCTAGAGATTCCCTTAACTCATAAACACCATTTGTTGCAGTAGTGTGTTCGTCAACAAAGAAATATATGTTTTCAATCCCACGAGGATGAATAACGCCTTCTAAAATCAGTCGCTGCAGCAATCGCTTTACTCCAATTTTAAAAACATAGTCTAGATAGCGCTGTTTAGACTTTTTGTTTGCCATAATTGAGTCACGTACTCTTTTTTGATCTACTACAACTCCAAATTTATAGTAGTCATTAAGAGAGCGAAATAGTTTTCGCTTATCTCCTGGGCTGATTGCTGCAGCTTTAAGTTCTTCCTTTCTGCTAAAGGTGCCCGATTGACGGACTGCGTTTTCTGCGTGGATATATTTTCGGCATGCAACATCCTTGTCGTCCTTAGAGAGAAATACCAACCCGCCATATACGAATGTTTTATTATGTCCTTTATCAAAAACTCCGGATTCATCGGAATAAACAAAAATATTCAAATTTCGACACCTCGGTACAAAAAAAGCCGCCCGAAGGCGGCTCCCCGTGGCCGACGACATTAAATGTCGCTTAAACGTTAATTCGGTTGCACGGGTATACAGTGCATCTCTGCCTGCACCAATATTATACGCTATTTGTACCAAATATGCAATTGTTGTTATTCGACAAATTTTTACATCTTTCTGCAACCAGCAATATGCAATATTTGTACACATTGTGTACCGAATTAGAAACCGCCCCGGTGCTGCAACACCAGAGCGGCAATATAGAACACCACCCAACCACTACGATAGGGGCAGTCTACCTATTTATGGTAGCACATTTGCCCCGGAAAGGCAAGGATTAAATGAAAATACCTGTTGCAAAGCAGCTCCCCTCAGGTGCCTGGTTCTGTCGTGTCCGTGTTGACGGTCAGGATATATCCATCACCAGAGATACTGAAAAAGAAGCGATCGCCGAAGCTGTAGCCGTCAAGGCAGGCATTAAGGAAGCTGCCAAAAAGCCAAAGAAGAAAACGGTAACAAAAGCCATCGATGACTATATCGAAGCAAGAAGAAACATCCTCTCCCCTTCTACGATCCGGGGATATAAGACGATCCGGGACAACCGTTTTCAAGCCATGATGTGCAAGGATATCCATACCATCACGCCGGATCAATGGCAGCGGGCAGTCAGTGCAGAGGCGAAAGCCGTGAAAGCAAAGACCCTCACCAATTCGTGGCGCTTTGTCTCCTCCGTGATCTTTGAGGAAACCGGACAGCGTTTCAATATCCGCCTGCCTCAGATTATTCCAGCAGAGCGTCCATGGCTGACCCCGGAGCAGATCCCACAATTTGTGGAAGCTATTAAAGGCGATCCAATCGAGATTCCTGCTCTTCTGGCACTCTCCAGCCTGCGCAGATCGGAGCTAATAAATATCAGGTGGAAAGATGTGGACCTCAAAAAAGGTGTCCTGAAAGTCAACGGAGCCGCCGTGTACAATGAGGACGGCAAATTGGTGCGGAAGCAAGAAACAAAAAACAAAACCTCCCGCCGCACCGTCCCCATTATCCCACCGTTGCTGGATGTATTGAAAGCAGCCGAGCAAAAGGGGGAGTATGTAGTAACCTGGCACCCTAACGCGATTATGTGCAGAGTAAACAGGATCTGCAAGAGCCACTCTCTCCCAGAAGTCGGACTGCATGGACTCCGCCATAGCTTTGCCAGCCTGGCATATCACTTAAGTATTCCCGAAAAAGTCGTAATGGAAATCGGCGGTTGGGCGGATAACCAGACCATGAGAAAGATCTATACGCATATATCCCAGAAAGATGTTTCGGACCATGCCTCCGCACTTACTGGCTTCTTCCTTCCAAAAGAAGAGGCCAAAGAAGCTGCAAGTGACTGACATAAAATTCATTGCCATTTTCATTGCCATTTTGTTGTCATTTTGGGTGCCTATTATGTTATGCCGGTAACAATCCTGTTTCTATTTAATACACCTAAAAGTTAAGAAAACTCCTCAACATTGCGAAAAAAGCAGTAAAAACCGGTTAGAATCAACTTCTAACCGGTTTTCTTTTTGGTGCGCGAGGCGGGACTTGAACCCGCACGTCCGCAGTGAACACTAGAACCTGAATCTAGCGAGTCTACCAATTCCACCACTCGCGCATATATTGCTTCGGAAGGGGGTCGCCCAACCGCTTGGATATATTAACACGGTAAGCGAAATTTGTCAACCCATTTTTTTGCTTTTTGAAAATAATTTTTCACTGCTCAGCTCTTGATTTTTCAGGGTTCATCCCCATTGCCTCTTCCCTTTCCTGCCTTCCGGTGTTATAATACAAAAAAAGCTTGGAGGGTATTTATGGACTTTCTTCCGATCTGCAAACAGGACATGACTGCCCGGGGCTGGGCACAGTGCGATTTTGTATATGTCATCGGCGATGCATATGTGGACCATCCCTCTTTTGGACACGCCATCATCAGCCGAATTTTGGAGGATGCAGGCTATACTGTGGGCATCATCTCCCAGCCGGACTGGAAAAATCCCAAGTCCATTGATCTGTATGGACGCCCCCGTCTTGGCTTTTTGGTATCCGGCGGCAATATGGATTCCATGGTCAACCACTACTCTGTCACCAAGCACAAGCGTAAAACAGACGCCTTCACTCCCGGCGGCGTTATGGGCAAGCGCCCGGATTATGCCACAGTGGTCTACTGCAACCTGATCCGCCAGACCTATAAAGACGTTCCGATTTTGATCGGCGGCATTGAAGCCAGCCTGCGCCGTCTTGCCCATTATGACTACTGGTCTGAAAGTCTGAAGCGTTCCATTTTGCTGGATTCTCAGGCTAATCTGTTGATGTACGGCATGGGTGAGCGGAGTATTGTAGAAATAGCGGATGCTCTGAACTCCGGACTGGATATCAAAGACATCACCTTTATCGACGGCACGGTTTTCCGGACGGACACCTTGGACGACAGCCTGCCCACCATTGTTCTTCCTGCCTATGACCAGCTGAAGAATAACAAACGCAGCTATGCGGAAAGCTTTAAGCTTCAATACGGAAACTGCGATCCCTTTACCGCCAAACGGCTGGCAGAGCCTTACGGCAAGGAATTTGTTGTACAGAATCCGCCTCAAAAGCCCTTGACTACCGAAGAAATGGACAGGATCTATGCCCTGCCCTATATGCGCACATATCATCCCAGCTATAAAAAAGCCGGGGGTGTTCCGGCTATTGAAGAGGTCAAATTCAGCCTGGTGAGCAACCGGGGCTGTTTTGGTGCCTGCTCCTTCTGCGCGCTGACCTTTCATCAGGGACGGATCATTCAGACCCGCAGCCACGAATCCATTCTTGCCGAGGCTGAACAGATGGTCAAAGACCCGGACTTTAAGGGTTACATCCATGATGTAGGCGGTCCGACTGCCAACTTCCGCCACCCTGCCTGTGAAAAGCAGTTGACCAAGGGTGCTTGCGGCGGGCGGCAATGCCTGTATCCCACGCCCTGTAAAAATCTCAAAGCAGACCACACCGACTATATCGCCCTGCTTCGAAAGCTGCGGAAGCTTCCGGGTGTAAAGAAGGTTTTTGTCCGCAGCGGTATCCGCTTTGACTACCTGCTGGCAGATAAAAAGGATACCTTTTTCAAAGAGCTGGTACAATATCACATCTCCGGTCAGCTGAAGGTCGCCCCGGAACATGTATCCGACAGCGTTCTGTCCCGGATGGGTAAGCCCAAAAACGCAGTATATAACCGATTTGTGGACAAATACTTTGCTTTGAACAAGCAATTCGGTATGAATCAGTTTCTCGTTCCCTATCTGATGTCCAGCCATCCCGGCTCCGGCTTAAAGGAAGCTGTTGAGCTGGCCGAATACATCCGGGATATGGGCTATAACCCGGAGCAGGTGCAGGATTTTTATCCAACGCCCTCCACCCTGTCCACTGTGATGTACTACACCGGATTAGACCCCCGGACGATGGAGCGGGTGTATGTTCCCACAGATCCACACGAAAAAGCAATGCAGCGAGCACTTATCCAGTACCGTAACCCCAAAAACTATTATCTTGTCCGTGAGGCACTTCTAAAGGCCCACCGGGAGGATCTGATCGGTTCCGGACCCAAATGCCTGATCCGTGCCATCCCCCCCAGAGACAACAAGCTGCCGCTCCCACCAAAGCACCCAGGCAAAAAACCGACCTCCAGGCGCTCTGCCGTTCCTGCAAAAACTGCCACAAAAGCACGCCGAGGTGGGAAAAAATGAAAAAACCCAATACTGCCGGCCAGCCGTTCCTCCGGTTTCTGTTTCTGATCTACTGCGCCGTGATGCTGTGGCTCTTGTTTGACCGTTCTTCCGGCTGGATGGACGGTCTGTCCTATGAACAAATGCTGCGTCAGAATATAAATCTGATCCCCTTTTTAACCATCCAAAACTACCTGCACGTGGTTCTTTACCACAGCGACAAGGCACTTCGGGTCCATTGTATAATCAACCTGCTGGGAAATGTTCTATTGTTCATTCCCGCAGGCTGGCTGTTACCCAGACTCTGGAAAAAGCAGCGGGCATTTCTGCGCTTCTTCTTAACCTGCGCCCTTTCTATAATTCTGATTGAGGTGCTGCAGCTGCTTACCTTGCTGGGCAGCCTTGATGTGGATGATCTGATCCTAAATCTGTTTGGTATGACTTTGGGTTTTCTTTCTTACAAACTTTTTACCGGACGCAAAAAGAAATAGGACTTTTGAATTGACTTTTTCTTTTTTCGGTGCTATAGTGTAAACCTATGGAGAGTTGTCCGAGCGGTTTAAGGAGCCAGTCTTGAAAACTGGTGATGGGGAAACCCACCGTGAGTTCGAATCTCACACTCTCCGCCAAAAATCGACAATCTTCGACAGAAGGTTGTCGATTTTTCTTTGGTCACCAATATAACTGAGGCGCACTTCCTTACGGAGTGCGCCTCGTGAGTTCAATCTTATACGATACAAACACCTATTTTATGCTGCCGTTTTCGACTAAATCCACCTACAGCTATTTACTTCCTGTTCCCCATCGTGCTATAATTCTGATATACACAAGGAGGGCATAGCGATGATCAAGAAAACCATCCTTTTTGATTTGGACGGCACACTGACAGACTCCGGCGAAGGCATTATCAACAGCGTATGCTTTGCGCTGAAATACTATGGACTGCCGATCCCCAGCCGGGAAGAGCTGCGGGTGTTTGTGGGTCCACCCCTCCACGAGACCTTTCAGCAGTTCGGTGTTCCTGCCGAAAAAGCAGATGAGGCCGTAGAGGTCTTCCGCAGCCGCTACAATACGATCGGAAAATTTGAAAACACTCCTTATCCCGGTATCCCGGAGCTGCTGGAAACGCTGCAATCCTACGGACACCGGCTGTTTGTAGCCACCTCCAAGCCTGAAAGCACTGCCAAAGAGGTGCTGGAACATTTTGGCCTGAGCCGTTACTTCGAGATCATCTGCGGCGCGACCTTAGACCGCAGCCGCATTGACAAATCCGATGTGATTCGCTATCTGCTGCAGCAAACGGACACCTTAGCAAACACCGTTATGGTTGGTGACACGGCTTTTGATGTATTGGGTGCTGCCAGTCACTGCATCCCCACCATTGGCGTAGCCTGGGGCTACGGTCGGGTAGAGGATCTGCAGGCTGCCGGTGCTGTTTCCATTGCCCACACTCCACAGGAGCTTCTTGACCTGTTGGAACGATAAGGTTTTATATATAAAATGCGCACACAGCCAATACTGCTGCGTGCGCATACTTTTTATCAGGCTAACAGGTTCGTCACAAGAATCAACACAGGCAAAACCAAAGAAAACAGGCTGATGAGCCAAGGATACGCCATTCTGCGGGAGCTTAGCATCAGCAAAAGGCATATAACTGTGATCGCCAAAGGTCCCAGCACCGCCAGGCTGCGATCCACGATCAGCCCATAATCGCCGCTGGCCAGCAAATTGATCCCCACTTCCTTCGGCAGCTTGATTGCGTTGTAAAAAGCAAGGATCACTGCAACAGCGGCCACCGGGACAGCAAGAAGAATACTGCGCAGCTTATATGCCCATTTTCCTGTTTTTCTTAAAAACACTCCGGTTCTTTTCAGGAATTTTGCTGCTTTCTCACGGAACGGTCCTGTGTTCTTCCAAAACTCCATCAAACGCTTCTTAAATTGCTCCATAAGCCACCTCCGGCTCCGATTTTTCATATCATAACACATTTTGTCCGGTTAAGCAACCCCACCGCCGGCATCCGGTGCTCAAATCTCTGCGCAGTAAATGATCAGTCCGTTTTATTGTACTTTTCTCGGTGTATCCTTAAGGCAGAAAAAGAAATAAGGAGGACAACACCATGAAAACAACAGCCTGCATCCGTCAAAAGTACACCCCTGATCAGCCTCTGCCCTTTCCCAATGCTGCCACCCGACATCAGCTTTTCGGGAAGCTGCTGGACCTGGCACTGATCGCTGTTTGCGGTATGGGAATGGCTGCCGCCGTTCTGCTGCTTTTGGTAATTGCTTAGCTTCTGCCCCGGTTTTCCCGATACAGGGTAGCAAGACCCTTGATCAAAAGATCCTTATCGTAGATCATGGGTGTGCGGCACATGGGCGTTACAAATTTTGCGATACCGCCCGTAACGATCACTGTGGTCTTACAGCCCAGTTCCGCTTCCATCCGCTCCACCATGCCGTCCAGCATACAGGCCGTACCCATCATAATGCCGCTGCGCATACAATCGATGGTGTTGCGGCCGATCGCCTTTTTCGGCTGATCCAGCTGCAGACCGGGCAGCAGCGCCGTCCGGTCTGTCAGGGCGTCAAGTGATATTTTTACGCCCGGACAAATACAGCCGCCAACAAGCGCTCCTGTTTCATCCAGTACCACCATCGTGGTAGCCGTGCCCATATCCACCACAATCATCGGGGGCTTATGCTCCCGCAGGGCAGCTACACAGCCTACCACCAGGTCCGCTCCGGTCTGATTGGGATTTTCCAGCCGAATATCCAGCCCGGTCTTCAGCCCGGGACCTACAACCAAGCAGGATTTACCGGTGAGCTTCTTTACCGCCGTCTTCATAGAATTGAGCACCTGCGGCACTACTGAGGCAATGATTGTTCCCTCGATATCTGATGCAGAAAACCCATGCACATCCAGCAGGATCTTCAGATCGACACAATACTGGTCTGAGGTTTTGGTCGCCTCTGTGCGCAGCCTTGCTTCAAATACGATGTCATGATCCTGCACACCGCCTAATACAATATTAGAGTTCCCAACATCGATCGTTAAAATCATAACCGCTCCTCCAAATCATCCTGTGCCAATATACAGCACTTTGTAATTCTCTGTCCGTCCGTTTCAATCATACCCGCTGTGCCGCCATAGTAACCGCAGCTTCCCGGATTCAGAACCCACAGTCCGTCCGGCTCCTGATGGCAGTCTGCCCGATGGGTATGTCCGTACAGCACCGCCTGGGCATTGCTTCTGCGGGCATCGGCCACCAAACCGCCAATCCCAGATTTGACGCCATGCAAATGTCCGTGGGTCATATAAAGCCGTACACCGCACACCGGATAATTCAAGATCTGCGGCGTATTCAGGCGGCATCGCCCTCTGTCACAATTCCCCGGCACCTGATGGAAGATCAGGTGTCGGTTTTCCTCTGCCAGCGCAGCGGCATCATCATAATGATCCCCAAGATGCACAACTGCATCCGGTTTTACCCGGGCAATGCACAGCCGCATAAAGCTCAACGCGGAATGAGAATCGGAAAATACGAGAATTCGCATAACTCACCAACTGTTCTATTATAACATATACTGTAGCAGGAATCGCAAATGCGCTTCTACAGTATTATAACAGGCTTTTTGACAGGAGGCAATCAAATGCAGAAAAATTCTGAGGATTTTTCCATGCAGGATGCCCTGCGTCTGGCCCAAAGCCCCGCCGGGCAGCAGCTTCTTGCCATGCTTCGGCGGACAGACAGCGGTCAGCTGCAGCAGGCACGTGATCTTGCTGCCGCAGGAAACTATGCCCAAGCCAGTCAGCTGATCGGCACACTGCTGGCATCGGATGAGGCGCAGCAGCTGCTGAAGGAACTGGGGAGGTAGCCAATGGACGAGATCGAAAGCAAGCTGAGCGCCATATTGGCAAATCCGGAAATGATGCAGCAGATCATGGCGTTGGCTCAAAACTTTTCCCAGACAACACCCAAGCAAGAGCCGCCCAAGCAGGATGCTCCACCCCCAAAAAAGGACGCTCCGCCGCCCAAGCAGGATGTCCCCTTCCCCGTTTCTGCTGATTTGGATCTTTCCGCTATTCAAAAGCTGTCCGGTCTTGCCAAAAGCAGCGGGATTGACAAAAATCAGCAAACCCTTTTGCGGGCGCTGAGCCCCTACTTAAGCCGCCAGCGGATCAGCAAGCTGGAGCGTGCCATGCGGGCAGCAAAAATGGCAGGCATGGCGACCGCATTTCTGGGCAACGCCCACACAGGCAGGTGAAAACCATGTATAACCGCTATATCCCCCAACCCGACGGTTCTTACCGCCGCAGCCGTGTTCAGGAGCCAAACCGTTCACAGCCAAAACCGCCCCCGCTGCCCCCGAAACCACCTGTATGTCCACCGAGAGAACCGGCCTGTGAGGAGCCTCGGCAAAAGCCCCACCACTGTCCGACACCCCCGCAAAAGGAAGGAGCTGTGGGCGGTTTTTTGCGGCAGCTTCTGCCAAAGGATTTTGACACGGGAGATCTGATCGTCGTGTTGCTGCTCCTGCTGATGGCAGGTGACTGCGAAGAGGATCGCAGCAGCGCGCTTTTGACGCTGGCTTTGTATTTTTTGATGTAAGGAGCTAAAAAGAGCCGCTGCAGCAGCCGCAGCGGCTCTTAAATTACTTCGCAGCGTTAACCAGCTCAGCAGTATCCTGTGCGATCATCAGTTCTTCGTTGGTGGGAATGATCCAAACCTGAACCTTGGAATCGGGGGTAGAGATCAGGGTCTCCTTACCGCGGATCTTGTTCTTCTCCGGATCGATCTTCACGCCCATGAAGCCCAGATAGTCGCAAACAGCCTGGCGAGTGGTAATACCGTTTTCGCCAACGCCGGCGGTGAAGGTCAGCACATCGATGCCGTTGAGGGCAGCAGCGTAAGCACCTACATACTTGGCAACCTCATAGTAGAACTTCTCCAGCGCCAGCTTGCAGGCCTCATTACCCTGCTCCGCGCCTGCTTCCAGATCACGGAAGTCAGAGGACAGACCGTCAGACAGACCCAGCACGCCGGACTTCTTGTTCAGCATATTCAGGCACTCATCCACGCTCATATTGTACTTGTTGCAAATGAACTGCACAACACAGGCATCAATATCACCGGAGCGGGTGCCCATAGGCACACCGGCCAACGGGGACAGACCCATGGTGGTATCTACGCACTTGCCGTCTTTAATAGCAGACATGGAAGAACCGTTGCCCAGATGGCAGTTAACCATCTTGAAATCGGTCTTGCCGACCAGCGCGGCGGCACGGCGGGCGATATACTTATGGCTGGTGCCGTGGAAGCCGTAGCGGCGGATATCGTCGTTCTTGTAGTACTCGGTGGGGATGGCATAACGGTAAGCCTTGGGAGGCATGGTCATATGGAATGCGGTATCGAACACAGCAACCTGAGGAGTCTTAGGCATAACCGCCTGGCAGGCACGGATGCCCATCAGGTTGGCAGGGTTATGCAGAGGTCCCAGAGGAATGCACTTTTCGATAGCGGCAATGACTTCGTCATCGATGATGCAGGAATCGGAGAATTCCATACCGCCGTGGAGCACACGGTGACCGACTGCATCAATCTCGTCAACAGACTTGATCACGCCGTCAACGGGATCTACCAAGATACCCAGAACAGCCTGGATGGCTTCAGCGTGGGTGGGCATAGGGATGTCCTTCTCTACCTTCTTGTCGCCAACCTTGTGGGTCAGGCGGCCGTCAATATAAATACGCTCGCACAAACCCTTTGCGGATACATCACCGGTCTCAGGATTCATCAGCTGATACTTCAGAGAAGAGCTGCCGGCATTGATGACCAAAACATTCATTACATCGTCCTCCAAAAATAAAATGATTTTCTTTTCTTATACTTTGTGGTAAAATAACCATAACTGAAGTTATTCTATAATAAAAATCAAAATTTCTCAACCCCTATTCAGGAATTTTTTTCACGGAGGCGGGTTTATTTGAAGATTGCAGGCATTATATGTGAGTACAACCCCCTGCATTTGGGGCACAAAAAGCAATTGGACACCCTGCGGAAGCTGGAACCGGGCTGCGGGATTGTGTGTATGATGAGCGGAAATTATGTCCAGCGGGGCAAGCCTGCCCTTTTGGACAAGTCTCTGCGGGCAAAGGCAGCCATCCTTTGCGGAGCGGATCTGGTGCTGGAGCTGCCCCTTACCGCAGCCCTGTCCTCTGCAGAGGGCTTCGCTGCTGAAGGCGTGCGGCTGCTGAGCGGTTTTTGTCAAACCCTTTGCTTTGGATCTGAAACCGGGGATGCCTCTGCCCTGATGACCACCGCGCAAACTCTGTTGACCGGGGATTTTTCCGCTTCTCTTTCCGAGGAGCTGTCCAAGGGACTGTCTTTTCCTGCCGCCCGGCAGGCGGCACTGGAAAAAGCAGGAGTCGGCGGCAGTCTTTTGCGCAACCCCAACGACATTTTGGCAGTTGAATACTGTAAAGCGATCTTGACCCAAAACGCCCCCATGACGCCCCTGCCCATATTGCGTCAGGGCGGATATCACGATCTGCACGCCGACCCAGAAAATCCTTCCGCCACAGCAGTCCGGGAACTGATGCTTCAAAACGGCTCATGGCGGGACTACATCCCCGCCGAGGCCCGTGCCTGCTTCCAGGACGCACCCCTGCACACCCTGAAAGCGGGAGAGCGGGCGATCCTGTCCAGACTGCGTACCATGACGGACGCTGAATTTGAGGCACTCCCCTACGGCTCAGAGGGTCTGTGGCGCAAGCTGATGCACGCCGCCCGTGAAGAAGCTGCACTGGAGCAGCTCCTGACCGCAGTAAAATCCAAGCGGTACACCCGCAGCAGACTGGACCGGATGGTCCTATGTGCATTCCTGGGACTGACCGCGGCGGACCTGTCTGCCCCTGCACCATACGCACGGGTTCTTGCTCTGAACGATACAGGTCGTCAGATTCTGAAGCAGGCAAGAGCTACCGGCTTGTTCCCCAATACCGGGGAAGCTGTGGATCATCCCTACCAAGCCATTGAAAACCGGGCAGGTGCGCTGTACGGTCTGTTCCGCACAGATTCCCCCGGACCTCCGGATGAAGAATCCCGCCGCCGGGTCTGCTATTGCCACCACTAAAGGGCGTGTAGGGGGAGGCGTTTCTGTCTGCCCTACGAGTAGGATCTGTATAAAAAGCACTGTCTCATTCATTTTGAGACAGTGCTTTACTATATTCAAAAGACTCTAAAGCGGACCGTCGGGGACGCCGGTCCCTACAGCAAAACAAGCAACCAAATACTGTCATTGCGAAGGCTGTGCGATTTTGGCTCAGGGTGTTGCTGATTCCGCCGGGACATTCCCGGATGGGATCAGCAGCTGCTGACCCTCCTGAATACTGTCCGCATTTTCCAAGCCGTTCAAGATCATAATCTGTTCCACTGTTGTGTTGTACCGATTCGCGATCCACGTCAGATTTTCTCCGTGTACCACCGTATAGATCACTCCGCTGGGTACGACAGCTGCGGTTTTTGTGATCTTCATTGAGATCGTTTTGCCGCTTGTGATGTACAGTCCGTTGCCTTCACCCTTGGAATAGGCATCATAACAGGACGAAGTGCCCCAATGGGAGAGGAATTTGACCGTTGTGTCGGCAGTCACTTCCAGTCTAAAAGTAATGCTGTCAGTTTTACCACCGACCACTGTTTCGTCTTCACCAAGCTGCTGTGTGTGGTAGGTATCGGAGCAGCCCGCAGCGGTTACGATACAAAAACCCGTCTTTGCGGTGCTGTTACCGCTTTCTTTGAGAGTCACATAGTAGGTCGTTCCCGCAGACAGAACAGCCGTGTGTGTTTTGCTGTCAGCCTGATTTACCGGAACAGTCTCGCCGTTTTCATCTGTGATCCGAACAGATACATCGGCTTCAAACCTTGCCGAACTGATCACATTGGTGCCGGAGGTGACGTTGTAAGAAAAATAGGCGTAGGCAGTAAGGCTCATAGCAGCCAAACACCCGATCATAATGATCACTGTCAGTGTCACATGGGCAAGCATGACCTTTTCACGAATTTTGCCGAATTTGGGTATATAGAAAAACTCATTGTAAAGCTTTCTCACAAAATCGTCCTCCTTTCCTGGATCTTCCGGGTGCTTTATTTCTGTTGGTCTGCCTTGACGATGATGCCAAGCTCTACTTTAGGGATCGTTTCGCCACGGTAGTTGGCAGCATTACCGACTTCCTCAGGCATACGGACGATCAACGCCATATAGGATGTTTCTCCCGGCTCAAGCTCCGCCGCATCGGTGGCGTAATAGCTGAGCTTCATTGCCGCGATCTGCTTCGCCAGCGTGCGGTCTTCTGCTGCCGCGTCCATATCTGCTTCGGTATCGGCTATGGCAACGCCGAATTTGAGGTAATCGTGCAAATTAAACTGCTGACCGAATACATTGGTTGCCGTCGTGTAGTTGTTTACGCTGACCGCTGTATGGAAATCAAAGGCACGGTCGCCTTTATTTTCGACTTTCAGATAAACCACCTGCACATAGCCGGGTTCGTACAACGCCTCTTCATCAAACAGCTTGGTCTGACTGTCCACCGGTTCCCATTTACCGTCCGGCAGACGGTGGGATACCGCCAGTTCAAAATCAGCAAAATGAAAAATATTGGTAATCTCCTCAGAAGTATCGGTAAACCACGCCAGCGACGCGCCTGTGCCGAGAATGCCCCAAAGGATCAATGCGCATAAACTGAGGGCTAAAGCAACTTTTTTATAGGTTTGTTTCTTTGCATGGGACTTCACGCTTTATTCCTCCTTGTCAGTTTAGCGGCGTTTCTTCTTCCTCTTTATCTCTCTTTTTCCAAATAAGCAGGATCACGATCATGGACGCAGAAGCAACAAACAGGGCGATCCACAATCCGGGATTGCTGTTGTCACCGGTCTGCGGGGGCTTGGGATCGGTGTCCTCAACAGGAAATTCCTCGATCATAAATTCCCAGTCCAGATAGCCAATGCTGTTTTGGAACTCGTTTCCCAGCTCTGCCGGAACAGCCAGCATCACATCCAGATTCACCTCGCCGCCGGAATAAAGCGTGCCAAGACACACCCAATCGGTGAGCTGGGCTGTTTCATTGGCGGCAGCAAGGAACATATACTCCATTTTATTATCCGCGCTCTTTTTTACCATCAGTCCCAGCTTGGAAAGAAAATCCACCGAGTCCTCATGGGCGCCCAGGGCGCGCAGATAGATCTTGACTTTTACGTCGTTTGCCCTGTTGTTTTTAACTGTGATTTTTTGAGTCAAAACGTCGCCGGGCATCACGCCCTTAAAGTTTGGAAACAAATCGGTGGGCGAATGTGTGCTGCCGGGTTCAAAAATGAACTGCTGTGCTTTTCCGTCGTAGGTCACCTTACCCTCTGCTCCAAACACGGGAACGGCGAGAGATACAGCCAGTGCCAACGCCCCAAGCATTGTAAGAAGCTTCTTCATCTGCACACCCTCCTTATTCCGCGGGCCAGCCGGAGGCGGTATAGGTGTTGCCGTTGCTGATAGGGTTGTTTTCGCTCTGCACCGCCTGGGCATTGACTGTCAGCGTAAGTGTTTTTCCGATATAACTGTTGTCGATCTTGGAGCCCACCATCTCCACGTGGGAGAACACGTTGGGGGTCGTCTCTCCGGGGCTTACAATGCCCTTGTAGTAATACCAGCCGTCATGCAGTTCCCAATGCTCCTCGTTGATGTTCAGCTTAAAGCAATCCTCGGCAGAAAGCTCCTGGGAGTTCACGCCGTATACAATCTTTACACGCAGATAGAAGGGATGGGCACAGTCGTTTTCAATGCTGACCTGCTTGGAAACGATATCACCGGGTACAATATACACACCCTCTTTGGGAAATTCTGTTCCCTGATCGGTCTTTTCGTGGATCATAAATTGGATGTTACCGGAGGTCACAACATTGGTGGCTTTTCCGACAGTCTGGTAATAGGCAAGGGTTGCTTGACTCATAACCGTCAGCAAAACGGCGACCAAGGCAATGACAGAAATTTTCATTTTAATCTTACCCAATGTAATGTCCTCCTTTCAAACTTTTGCCTCACGGCGATCAAAAGACACAACTTCTTCACTATTACTTATTACTTCAAGTTGTGCCCTTTGATTGCCGCCTATCCCTCTTGCGAGGGATAGGACGGACTTTGTTATCCGTTTCCACGAACGGAATCTACGAAATTACCGATTAACAATTGCGTTTGTAGTGTTGGTAATATCCGGATCACCAACGATGGTGGTATTCGTGATGGTCAAAGTAGAATTGTCAGCAGTGCCGCGCAGAATGATTGTTGCATCACCGTCGTCGTTTGCAGACTTCAGGGTGCAGTTCTCAATACTGTAGGTTTCGGCATAACCGGTGCCGCCGGAGCTTGCGCCGAAACGGATAGCATATCCAAGAACATCGATCTCACAACCACGAATGGTAACTTCTTCGCTCTGTACGGTGTTGATGCCATTCTTGGAGTAAATCTTACAACCCTCGATCAGCAGTCCTTCCGCTACATTGTTGACCTGCAGGAGAGAGTGCATTCCCTCAGCAACGGTACAGCCAATGATCTTCAGGTTCTTGTCACCGTTGTCATAAGACTTCACAGCAACCTTGCCGGGAACATTGAAGTAACAATTCTCAACGGTCAGGTTACAAATGTAACGAGTATTGGCATTACCCTTAACACCCATATTTACACAAGCCTCGGTGGAAACAGTATCAGCAATGAACTTCACATTCTTAATAGTAACAGCAGAAGAGCGGATCGTCGCAGTCTTGCCGTCAACAGTGATCGTGCCGTTCAAAGTATTGCCGTTTCCGTCAATGGTAACAGCGACATTTTCCTTTGCAGTAGCTGTTACATTGCCGGTGATATTAGCAACAAATTTGATAACATCACCGTCAGCGGCATTATCGAGAGCTGCCTGCAATTCTGCTTCGTTCGTTACAGCAATACCGCCGCCGGGGATAGTAAGCCAATCGCTGGTCTTTACACCTGCATTAACAATGTCTTGGGTCTTAAAGCCCTTGTCAAAGGTGCCGCCGGTGACAGTTGCCTTCATATTGGAAGAAACATTGCTGAAGTTCAGCAATCTTACATTTGCGGAAACGCCATCGGTCGTAATAAATTTACCGCCGCTGATGTTCAGCACACCATAACCTGCTCTGCTTGCAGCAGGATCCTGGAAGCTGACGCGGTTGATGATAGTACCACCGTTAATGTTGACAGTAGTAGCAAGGGATTCGCTGTTGCAGAACATACGGATGCAATCGTAGTTTGCGCTCTTTACGATACCGCCGTTGATGGTGGTAACGGAACCCTGATACGCGTCGATTGCGTGGGGATAACCGTAACTCATCACTTCATCGGATGTAACGTTCTCAATCATACCGCTGTTTACGATCAGCACACCCTCATTGCGGATAGTATTGGAGGCCCAACCAGGATCATTTGTATACGCTGTTACATCCGCATAACTGATTTTACCGTTTCCAACGCTATCCATAATGGTCAGCGTACCCTTATTGTCGATCATTGCATAGGCAGAAACCTGTTCTTTCTCCTGGCTTACGGTATAACCTGCCAGATCAATCGTAACAGTCTTGCCTGCGGGGATTACAACACTATCGGTCAGTTCAATATTTGCGCCCAGCTGAATCCGGTCATAGTCTGCTGCAAGTGCTTCACGCAGTTCAGCCTCGGTGTCGATGGTAGCCATCTTGTCGTACTGATCGTCAAAGCTATCCTTCTCATAAGTAAGCTGAGTAGCCAAAAGCTGAACAGCAAACTCAGAACCGATGGAAAGACCCTGATAATCATTGTTTGCGCTTTCCTGCATCTTCAGCGCAATGGTCACAGTATCGGTCTCGGTTGCCAAAAGATCACCGGAAGCGGTGCTACTGATTGCAGCAAGAACCTGCGTCAGAGTACCAATATGAGTTAGCTGAGTCGTCAAATTTCTGTCTGCAAGGGTATATTCACCCTCAGCATAGTAAACATCAATTACATCAGCCAGCTTGGAAACCTCACCGGTGGCAATGATGCTCAGCTGATATTTCAGTGCAAGTGTACCGGCATTTCCGATCTTGATGTTCTTAGCTTCCACATAACCGGGTTCCCACTTATCATAGTTGAAAATAGCGCCTTCGGAAGCATCTTTATAGGATTGCTGTGCACCGGTTGCAGTAGCATCCTTCCACTCCATTGTCACATCCAGTGTGCCGGACTTGATAATGTTACCGGAGGATGTAACGGAGTCAGTAAACCAAGCGAACGTGCTGCCAACCAGCATGGAAAGGCACAGCAGCAGGGACAGCGCGCTCATTAAAAGCGCGTGCTTGGTGCTTTTACGTTTTGTCATTTTTCATGACCTCCAATTGAAATTAAGCTTTTAAGGTATCCGGTCTTTTATAAAGCCGTGAAATTCAAGACCGTCCTGCTGTTCACAGCCGGGGCTTACATACCCACAGTTGCGAATGCATCAAAGGCGTTTGCACCAACATTTTCGGTCTGAACAGCTTCAGCCTTGATATCGATGGCGAAGTTGCCCTTGAAGGCCGCAGCCTGCTCCTGGGTCAGCGTTGTGGGGATATTCACATGGGTAAAGAGGGTGACATCCTTCGTGGTGCCGCTTTGTCCGTCGTTGGCGGTATCGTCACCGTCCAGAATGTCTTTGTAGTAAAGGACATAAGTAATGGTATCCGTTTCGCCTTCAATGGCCTTGGAAATGTTGGTCCACTTGCTTGCATCATAGCCCTCAAACACGTCCTCGATCTTAAAATCAAGACCCAGCGCGTTGATCCAGGCGGTGGCATCGGAGATGGTCACAGTTACACGAATGTACTGATCGTAGTATCCGGTATTCCGAACAAAAGGCTCCTTCACCAGCTTATCACCGGGGAGAATATCCTTATAGTCGAAACCGTTGGGAGAGCTCAGTGTAGCATCATAAACACCGTTTCCGTCTGTGTCCACTCTTTCCAATACATCAACAGAAAAAATATCATTTTTGTCTGTATCGGTAGAATCGGCAACGAAGAATTCGTTTTTCACAGTATCCTGTGCGCTGAACCATGCCAAGGTGCTCATAGAGAGAATCGCCACCAAGCAGACTGCAAGAGCTGCTGCAAACACCTTTTTCTTTGTCATTTTCATTCTTCTGATCCTCCTTTCCTCAAAATTTCTATTTCAAACTCGTGCCTATCGGAATTCCTTAACAGGCGCGAATAGGAAACCGATCTTATTGGGTGTTGTCTGTTTTCTTTTCTGCTATTTCCCCGCGGAGCCGTTCAACCTCTGCCCGAAGCAGTCTGTTTTCTTCCTCTGCTGCGGAAGCCCCCGCCTGAATCCCGGTTGCCGCAGCTTGTTCCTGCTCCTTCCTGCCCAACAGATCAGGCAGAAATACCAGCAGGATCAGCAACGCACCCGCAGCAATGGTGATATATGTACCGGGCGGGTTTTGAATAAAATTCGATACATAGCCCAGCTTGGGAATCGAAAACTGAGGCACGCCCAGTACATTATTAAAGTGCACCGGCTCACTGTCCTCGATCTCATTGGCAAGACCCTTTGTATAAAACCGCTGCTTTTCCGCATCTATGCGGATGACCTGATGGGTTGCAACTACCAAATCTTCATTGAGCAGAAAGGTAATGTCATCGCCGACCTGAATGGTGTTCACATCCACTTTTTTTACATACAGCAGGTCACCAACACTGTATTTCGGCTCCATACTGCCCGAAATAACCGTAAAGACCTGATAGCCCAGCAAGCGCGAGCCCATCAGAAACACGGCACATAAAACCATCAGCACTACCAAGGCGGTAGACACGATGTTCCAGATTTTCTTTAACGCAGCTGTCATAGATGAACACTCCTTACGTTGCCTTTTACCGGCAATCAAAGGGCATAAGTCCTTGTATCTATGCCTTTTGATTGCCGCCTATCCCTCACACAGAGGGATAGGACGGACAAAAATAAGCTATTCCGGTTTAGTTCCACCAATCGTCAGCGGTCATAGCCTCGTGCTTGATAAGGCTGCCGGTAGAGGTGTACTCCGTCGCCCCATTCGCATAAAACAGATTGTGGTAACGGAAGTAGGCATCTCCTGCGCCGCGGTTGTCTACAATCGCACCTGCATTGTTTACGTTTACAACACAGTTTTCCACATACATATATGCAGGATACTTCACTCCACCCACATCATTGTTACCGTTTACATAAAATGCTGCTGTAGAATTATCGTCAATAATTAAATCATAGCATTTCACTTTAGATCTGCGAATTGACTGCACTGCACCGTTATCCTTTAATTGCCAAAGGTTGCCGCTGCCGTTGCTGACTTTCGCATCCAGGTGAAGGTTGCGAATCGTTACCTGAATATGGTCGGTGAGAGCTTTACCGCTGCCTCCGCTGACGTTGATCAGATGTCGGTGGCTGCTGTTAGTACTGGTCGTTCCCTGCTTGATCAGGCTGATCTCCTCGGGATTGCCCAAGCCGATGATATCCATACTGCCGTAAATATCCAAACGTCTTTGCTCTTTGTAGATGCCGGGAAGAATATACAGGGTTCCGTGGTCGTAGTCGTTGAGTGTCAATACTGCAGATGTGCAAAGGGTGTTGTTATTGATCTTTTTTACAGCAGGGATATTTGCATTTTCAAACGTGTAATCAAGACCGCCGTCATCTGCATCACCAACAATAATAGAGGTAGCACGCTCGCTGACTACATAATACTTTCTGCCATCCTTCACATAATCAACGGCAATATATTCGGAATCGGTTTCTGCCAGGCTTGCATCGAACTCCACAGGATTCTTGCCTACGAACATACCCTTGGTAATGCGGAATTGACCGCCATCTTCCGTGTATTCCAGCGGGAAGGAAGGATCAACATAATCCACATACTTAATTTCAAAGGGACTGAAATGAGGGGTCGTGAAGCTGATCGTGCCGGTCGTTTGGTCGAATGTCAGGTTATTAACAGACTTTCCGTTGTGCAAAACTTCCGTTATCTTTACAAAGGGATGGGGCATTTGGATGGCAACAGGATACTCCACCCCGGAAGCTGTTACCGGATTGTCGTTACGCAGCAATTCCATTTCAAGCTTCGTCGTAGCATTGCCATTGACGTTCGAAATTTCGATTTTTTCTTCGGGAAGCTCCAGCTCATATTCGCCCTCCGGTGCATCAGAAGGGATATGGATCACTGCCTTAAACATACTGTTTTCCGCGCGCACAGAAGACGGTTTACCCAAAGGATACTCCGCGTTCAAATCATACTGATCGTTGAAGCTGTCACGCTCAACAGCGTCCTGGGTTGCAAGCACAGTCAGGTCGAAATTGACCTCGCCGCCCTGATACTTGTTGCCTGCTTCCTCGTTCATATGGATCACCAGCGCGAAATAATGGGTTGCACCGGCCGCAAGGGAAACATCACCGGAAACCGCCTGTTTACCAACCACAACAGCATTTCCGTCGACCCAGCTCTTAACGGAATCAGGCTGCGCATCAGCGATGATGGCATACTCCATGACCTCATAAAGATCCTTGCTTACATTCTCGACCTCAAGGGCAGCCTTGTATTTCAGAGCAAGAGAGCCGTTGTTTTTGATCGCGAGGTAAGCCACCTGCGTTTTGCCAGGCTCCCAAAGGGTCTCTCCGTTTATATTCTGTGCGATAGAACCTGCGCCAAAAATAGGCTTGTCACTATTGCTGATGTCAGCATAGTCTGCTCCATCGTACATAAGCAGCTGAATATCCAACGTACCTGCCTGGATCTTGTTATTTGCAGAGGTAACGCTGTCGGTAAACCAAGCGAAGGTGCTGCCAATAAGCATTGAAACGCACAGCAGCAGAGAAAGTGCGCTAAGCAGTAACGCTTGCTTTGTACTTTTCCGTTTTGTCATTTTTATGACCTCCTTTGTGATTTATGCTGGTATTGGGTAGATCCCTATGCTTGTTGACTTTGCTTAAGGTCCTCTTTCGGCAATCAAAAGACACAAGTCGTTTTCTTATGTCCTTTGGTTGCCGCCCATCCAAAAAGGATGGGACGGCGTGCGAGATAAAAATGGAAGAGAGGTTTAACTTTTTACAAAGGGAATCAGCGACAGCCACAGCCGCTTCCTTTTGTGAATATAGTACCGCTGCTCCCGACCCTCTGTGCGACGGATCTCGTCATTGAGGTACTGCAGCGTTCTGGAAAATGTGTTCAAAAACTGCACAAACCGAATAAGCACAGCAATCAGCAGCAATACAAAAACAATTCCAGCCAGAAAATAAATCTGTACATCGATTCCACTTATAGGCAACGCTATATTCACCGGATTCCTTTCTCTTGGATATCAAAAAGCTCTTTTATCCTTCTGTTCTGCCTATGCTGACAACAGCCATAATCACAAACACAACCCCTCCGCCGAGGATCGCGCCCAACACAAACTGGATCATTGGCAGACCTCCTCACCGGTTTTCTGTGTGCTTTCCGCCGTTTCAGCTGTTTCAGCCGCGGCAGAAACCGGCTGCATACCTTCCAGCTGTGCTTTAAGCGCTCTCAGCTCTTCCAGCATCCGAACGTTTTCCGCTTTCTCTGCCTCGAGCCGGTCCTTTTCCGCCTGCATTTCTTCCATCTGCTCTTTTTTATATCTGCGGAACAGATTGAAGAAGCGCACACCTTCATAAAGGATGATCAGCATAAAGGGAATAAAAATGCACACAAAGTATCCGGGAGTAGATTTTAAGAAGTTGAAAAATCTGCCCAGCACAGGAATCCGCCCCTGATACTGACCCAGAACATACGGGTATGTAACAACGGTCTGATCATCGGTATCGGTAGTCGTACCGTAAGTGATAAATCCGGGGTTGCCCTCAGCGTCGGTGGTCAGCTTGCGGATTTTATGGGTAATGGTTTCACCGAAGCTGTTGGCATCCTGAGACATAAAGGTAATAATATCGCCCGGGCGCAGCTTAGACGGATCTGTTTCCTTGACCAGGATCAGGTCACCGGCATTAAAATCGGTCGCTGCCATTGAGTCCGAATTGACGATGTACATTTTATAGCCAAACAGCGTCCGATCGTTGCGGTTAAAGGTGGTGACAGAAATAACCGTAAAGATCATCATAGATACCGCCAGCAGTACAACAAGCCAGACCAGTGTTGTTTTGATAATACTGAACGCTTTTTTCATTGCACGACACACGCCCCTTCATTTCTAAAGTATTGCTTAACGGATGCATAAATCACACGGAATAGATATTCCGCATAAGCTTCCTCATTAGGCATTTGCCCGTTATGGACCTGCACCGCAAAATTGAGCATGACGCTTAATATATAATTGAGGATCATCCACACATCCACATCATCCCGAAACGCCTTCGAGAAGATCTCTGCAAGGGGTTGATAGCGCATCTTATGATCCTCAACCGAGTATTTTTCAAAATAGGGCGAGTAATAGTATCGGACAAAAGCAAGGCACTTTTCCCGATTTCCAAGCAAAAAATCCCACATGGCTGAAAAATAGAACATACAGCGGGTTTCATATCCCATCTGATTGATGTACATGACCGGCGCATGCAGCATGGCTTTAGCCACCAGCTCCTCGTCCAGCAATTCAAACGCTTTTGAAAGAAGATCTTCCTTATTGGAAAAGGAGCGGTAAATATACGCTTCGTTAATACCTGTCCCTGCAACAATTGCTTTGGTAGTAGTCTTGTCAAGGCCTTCATTAGCAATGACAGTAATTGTTCTTGCAAGCAAGGTCTCTCTTGTGCTCTGCGGGCTCACATTAGTCGTCCCTTCTTTGGAATATAGTATTTACTACACGGGATTTAGAAAAAAACGCAAACCTGCGCCGTGACCACTTTAAGTGATACAAGGCGCAGGCTCTAGGGCACAGGCTCAGGAACAATATTTACAATACTTTCTTTACCGCATCGTTTGCACTTGATCGGCAGATCCTTAACTTCCGTGGTGGGAAGCAGCCACAATACTGTATGCTTTCCACAGATCGGGCACAGAAAACGCCTTTGATTTTCTTTATTACCCTCTACTAGTTCTTTTGCCAACTCATTCCCACCCCATTATATATATTGTTTTGATCTGAGGGCTGTTGGAGACTTCGCTGCGGTTGAAAAAAAGCACCCGCACCATAATCGCACACAGCGATCCATGGCACAGGCTCTAAGGCGCAGGCTCAAATCTGGTATTCAAATATACCCCTCGTTGCAGCTTCAATACAAGATCGTATCTGCTTGGACTTCATTCTATCAAATCTCACTTGATTTTGCAACTGTTTTTTTCATTTTCTTCAGATATATTCTTGCAATGTCGTTATAGAAACGTCACCACATAATTCGCATTATGTGGTAACACAACTTATAAAAACCACATAATTCGCATTATGTGGTATTGTGTTTATGGCGCGTACATATGTGCATTAGATTATACACGTTGACATTCGGTGTGTCAAGTTCTTGAATGTAGAAATAGGAACCGATCGCTGACGGTTTTTTGTGCAATCATATAAATAAACAGCACAAGAACGCCCTCTATAAAGCCAAAAAAACTTTTGGGAGCAGAGGGCGTACTTGTACTGCGCAGTATTTCTATTAACGGTGAAGTAAGAAAAAACGCTTTTTGCATCAGGCAATAACTTACCACATAATGCGAATTATGTGGTTTTTATAAGTTGTGTTACCACATAATGCGAATTATGTGGTAATCTTTTATGATCAGATCACCAATCCAAGGCGCTCGATTTTCCGGCGGTGTTCTGTTCCGGTTGACATAATATAAATGCGGGTCGTTTCAATGCTGGCATGGCCAAGAATGTCCGCCAATTTTGCAATATCCTTTTCAATCCCATAAAACGTCCGGGCGAAAAGCTTTCTTAAATTATGAGGAAAAACCTTCGATGGCGCAACTCCTGCCCTATAGCACAGCTTTTTCATTGCAGACCAGATATTGCTGCGGTCCAAGGGCGCGCCGTTGCGGGTTACAAAAATCGAACCGGCGGTGATCCCGTTCTTTTTCGCAAAGGACAACAACATACTTTTCAGCTTGCCCGGAACGAGGATCGTCCGGGTTTTGCTTTTGCACCGAACAGATACCTCTCCCCTGCACACTGCTTCTACGGTAAAGTATTTCAGCTCCGACACCCGGATTCCGGTCCCGCAAATAGTCTGCAGTACAAGCTTAAGCTGCGGCTGCTTCCCGGATGCCTGCAGCAGCCGCAGGTATTCTGCCTTTGTCAGCTCCTGATCCTCCGCGCAATACAGCTGCCGCTGGCAGCGCAGATTTTTAACCTTACAATCCGTCCAGCCCAAGAAATCCAAAAAGCTGTTCAGAGCTGCCAGCATAGAGTTTACCGAGCGCAGGGCATAATGTTGTTCCTGCAGAAAGCTTTTGTACGCAAGTGTCAGCTCCTTTGTTATAACAGCGCCATTTGCAAAACCCAAAAAGGTCCTTGTGTCTCTGAGATATTTCTCAACAGTTGCCGCACTTTTTTCTTCCATCAACAGATGGGTATAGAAATCCTTTAGCTTCTGTGCTGTAATTCTTCGATTTTCCATTTTGTTTCCTCCTAAAATCGGATTAACGCTTCATTAGGTAGTATGCCTCCGTTTCACTGTTTCTCATTCAGGGGCTTCGGCATTTGGTTTCCAAAAGTCTGTAACAGCAAAAATACACCGCCGTGTGTTACGGTTTTGCGTTATAGCATACCGCAGCCCAAGGTGGTGTATTTTTTGATGCAGCTTTTCCGCCTGTAAAAAGGCGCAGGCGGACAGCTGCTTGCTGTCCGCCTGGATGCCCGGTGTGCTTATTTTCGCTGTGCCGCGCCTTTACGGACCAATGCCCGCTTTAATCTTGCTTCTGCCAAACGGATCTGTGTATCCGTAGCGCTTCTGTCCTGCAGAATCTGTTCAGCCCTGCGTTTAGATGCCTCCGCTCTGGATACATCGATCTGATCCGCCCATTCAAAGGTGGTGGGGACCAGCGTAACCTGTCCGTTTACCACCGATACCATTCCGCCAATACAGGCAGCGTATCGCCTCTTCCCGTCGGTCAGCACCATTGCCTGCCCCATACCCAAGGGTGCAACGCAGTTGATGTGCCCTGCCAGGATGCCCAAATCGCCGGAGGTCGTCCGCACGATCAGCTCCTGGGCTGCACCGTCAAACAGCAGCCCGTCAGGCGTAACGATTTTTAAGGGAAAGCTGTTCATTTGCTCTCACCCTTCCATTTTTCAACCACTTCATCGATTGAACCGGCAAACAGGAAATAGGACTCGGGGATCTGATCGTGTTTACCCTCGATGATCTCTCTGAAGCTGCGGATCGTTTCCTTCAGGGGTACGTACTTGCCCTGATAGCCGGTAAACTGCTCTGCCACGTGGAACGGCTGGGACAGGAACCGCTGGACCTTCCGTGCCCGGTTGACCGTCAGCTTATCCTCTTCGCTCAGCTCGTCCATACCCATGATGGCAATGATGTCCTGCAGCTCCTTGTACCGCTGCAAAATGCTTTGGACTGCACGGGCAGTCTCATAATGCTCCTGCCCCACCACCTCGGGACTTAGAATCCGGGATGTGGAATCCAGCGGATCAACCGCCGGGTAAATACCCAGAGACGCAATGCCGCGGTCCAAGACCGTCGTCGCATCCAAGTGGGCAAAGGTGGTCGCCGGTGCCGGGTCGGTCAGGTCGTCCGCAGGCACATAGACTGCCTGCACAGACGTGATCGAGCCGTTCTTGGTAGAGGTGATCCGCTCCTGCAGCGCACCCATTTCCGTTGCCAGCGTGGGCTGATAGCCAACCGCAGAGGGCATACGTCCCAGCAGCGCGGAAACCTCAGAGCCTGCCTGAGTAAAGCGGAAAATATTGTCGATAAACAGCAGCACATCCTGATGCTTCACATCCCGGAAATATTCTGCCATGGTAAGTCCCGACAGACCTACCCGCATACGTGCTCCGGGCGGCTCGTTCATCTGACCGAAGACCATGGCAGTCTTGCTGATAACACCGCTTTCGGTCATTTCATTATACAGGTCGTTGCCCTCACGGGTACGCTCACCGACGCCGGTAAAGACAGAATAGCCGTTATGGGCTGTGGCGATATTGTAGATCAGCTCCTGAATCAGAACGGTTTTACCAACACCCGCACCGCCAAACAGACCGATCTTACCGCCCTTGGCGTAGGGGCAGATCAGGTCAATGACCTTGATAC
Organism: Oscillospiraceae bacterium; assembly: GCA_017436035.1. Taxonomy (GTDB): domain Bacteria; phylum Bacillota; class Clostridia; order Oscillospirales; family Oscillospiraceae; genus Faecousia. Next base: position 57,487 of record JAFSDV010000033.1, read on the forward strand.
CTGTTTCCAGGATCTCGGTAGCAGACTGCTGCTCCTCATAGGAGGGCGCAGACCGGTGAATCGGCCACTGTTCTGCTCCTTCCACAGCCGCGCCGTTATCGATGGGCTGACCCAGCAGATTAAACACACGGCCCAGGCACTGGTCTCCTACCGGCACACTGATCGGTGCACCTGTATCGGATGCTTCCACGCCCCGCTGCAAGCCGTCTGTGGAGCTCATTGCAATACAGCGCACCACATTGTCACCAATGTGCTGTGCCACTTCCGCAACGATCATATTGTCCCCATTGGGGATCTGAATAGCATTCAAAAGCTCCGGCAATGCGTCTTCCGGAAAACGGATATCCAGAACAGGACCCATAACCTGGATCACAGTTCCCTTATGATTGACCATTGGATTCAGCTCCTTTGTGTTGTCATTCCGAGCCAGTGCGCACACTGGCGTGGGAATCTCAAAGTTTTTCGATTATTCCGTCAGGCGATAGAGATTGCCACGTTGCTGCGCTCCTCGCAATGACATTATACTTTTTACGAGCCGGCGACGATCTCAGTAATTTCCTGAGTAATCGCTGCCTGTCTTGCCCGGTTAAACTGCAGGCTTAGCTCCCCGATCATCTCATCGGCATTCTGTGTAGCAGAGTCCATTGCCGTCCGCCTTGCCGCCTGCTCCGAAGCCCGGCTTTCACACAGCGCACCGTATAAAACACCGCCTAAATACTCCGGAACGATGGCTTCAAATACCGCTGTGCTGTCCGGCTCATAGAGCATATCGCTTTGCACGCCCCCTGCTTTCTCCGTCTGCGCGTACTGCAGAGGCAGCAGCGGCAGGGTTTCCGGCACTTGGGACAGCACGGAAATAAAATTGGTATAGGCTACATACAGTTCATCAAACTCGCCGGCTAAATATTGTTTGCACAGGGTCTTTGCCATGGTAAAGCAATCACCGATGGACACATCCTCAGCAAACACATTCGCCTCCGTCAGCACCGGAATATGATGGGCTTTGAAGTAGTCCACCGCCTTTTTCCCGATAGGAAGCACCGCCGCGTCCTTCCCCTGGATCTGCGCCATAACCTGCTTAAAGACGTTGCTGTTATAACCGCCGGCAAGACCTCTGTCGCCTGCAATAACGATATACGCACTTTTTTTAACAGGACGCTTCACCAAATAAGGGGCGGAAAACTCCTTGTTCGTGCCAACAATATCACGGATGGCAGTATAGAGTATTTCAAAGTAAGGCCGGGAAGAAAGCACCTGTGCCTGCGCACGGCGAAGCTTGGAGGCAGCCACCATTTCCATTGCTTTGGTGATCTGCTTGGTAGATTCCATGCTCCTGATCCGGTTTTTGATTTCCTTTGTGGAAACACCAGCCATTGAGGGCCTCCTTCCTTACTGGGTTACAGTAAATTCTCCAAGGAGCGCATCCAGCGCAGCCTTCAGCTCGGCTTCCGTATCCGGCTCCAATTTGCCGGTGGTCCGGATCGCCGTCAGCACATCCATGTGCTGATTGTCCATAAATTCCCGCAGACGCAGCTCAAACTCCGGGATCTGATCTACCCGGATGTTATTCAGGTAGCCATTCGTCACCGCATACAGCACACAGACCTGATGGGCCACCTCAACAGGGGCGTTGTTCTTCTGCTTCAGCACCGCCACGATCCGCTCGCCCAGCGCAAGTCGGGCTTTGGTGTCCGCATCCAGATCAGAGCCGAACTGGGCAAAGCTCTGCAGCTCCCGATACTGGGAGTACAGCAGCTTCAGGCTGCCCGCCACCTTCTTCATTGCCTTGATCTGGGCATCACCGCCAACACGGGAAACGGAAATACCGGGGTTGACCGCAGGCATAACACCGGCGTTAAACAGCTCGGTCTCCAGGAAGATCTGTCCGTCGGTAATGGAGATCACGTTGGTGGGAATGTATGCAGAAACGTCACCGGCCTGTGTTTCGATGATCGGCAAAGCGGTCAGACTGCCGCCGCCCAGCTCGTCGGACAGCTGCGCTGCCCGCTCCAGCAGCCGGGAGTGGAGGTAAAACACGTCACCGGGATACGCCTCCCGTCCGGGGGGACGGCGAATCAGCAGAGAGATTGCACGGTATGCCACCGCGTGCTTGCTCAGATCGTCGTAAATGACCAGCACATCCTTGCCCTGATACATCAGGTGCTCACCCATGGTGCAGCCGCAGTAAGGGGCGATATACTGCATGGGCGCAAGCTCCGATGCGGTAGCGGAAACCACGATGGTATAGTCCATCGCACCGCCCAGTGTCAGGTTTTCAACCACCTGTGCCACCGTGGAACGCTTCTGACCGATAGCAACATAAATACAGATCACATTCTTTCCCTTTTGGTTCAGAATGGTATCGGTAGCAATGGTAGACTTACCGGTCTGACGGTCGCCGATGATCAGCTCACGCTGTCCTCTGCCAATGGGGATCATGGCATCGATCGCCTTGATGCCGGTCTGCAAAGGACGGCTGACGTGCTTTCTTTCGATAATGCCGGGCGCAGGCATTTCAATGGGGCGGTATGCTTCCGCTTCGATCGTGCCCTTTCCGTCAATGGGCTCGCCCAGCGCGTTGACAACACGACCAATCAAGCCCTGTCCGACAGGCACAGAAACCACCTTGCCGGTACGCTTGACCGTATCGCCTTCCTTGATGCCGCTGTCATTACCCAAAACAACAACGGACACCGTATCCTCTTCCAGATTTTGTGCCATGCCGTAAGCGCCGTTGGGGAACTCCACCAGCTCACCGGCCATGCATTTTTCCATACCGGAAACCTTGGCGATGCCGTCACCAACCAGAATGACCACACCGGTCTCACTTGTTTCCAGCTTCATTTCGTAGTTTTTAATTTGACTGCGAATGATTTTTGTAATTTCCTCGGGTCGTAATTCCATAGTGTACCTACCCTCTAATCAAAGTACGGTATTTTTCAGCAGCTCCCGGACAGAATCCAGCCGGTTTTTCACCGTTCCGTCCACCCGCCTGCCGTCATAATCCAGGCGCACACCGCCCAAAACCGCCGGGTCTACCCGGTTTACCAGCTCGATCGTTTTGCCGGTAAGCTTTGTCAGCTTTTGTGTCAGACGGGCAGACTGCTCCCCGGTCAGCGCCACCGCTGTGACTGCCTGAACGTTCACAATACCGTGCGCAACATTGTACTGTGTCCGGTATGCTTTGCAGCAATCTCCAAATTGACGCACATAGCCCTGCTCGGTCAAAATCTTCAGGAAATTCAGCACATAAATATGCACCTGCCCCCGGAAGCTTTGATCCAGGATCCCGCAGCGCTCGGCTTTCGGCAGATTGGGCGCAGCCAGCAGCCGCAAAAACTCCGGCTCCTGTTCAAACGCCTGATCCAGCACATTCAGCTGTGTCAGGATCTGCTGATCCAAGCCCTCATCTTTTGCCAGCAGAAACAACGCCTCTGCATAGGTATTGGCAGCCTGGGTCATGCTTCATCACCCAATTCCTGAATAAATTGATCCACCAGCGCAGACTGATCTGCTTCCTGCAGCTCTCTGCCTACCACCTTTCCGGCAATAGCCAGCGCGATCACAGAGATCTCGTCCTTTGCGTCGTTGATGGCTTTTTTCTTTTCCTGTTCGATATCCGCAGATGCCTTCCGCCGAATCGCCTCTGCCTCCCGGTTTGCCTCCCGGAGGATCTCCTCCTCCCGGGCCTGTCCCCGGGCAACCGCTTCCTTGACCATCCGTTCGCTGGTCTGGGTTGCCTCGGACAGCTTCTGCCGGTAATCGCCCCGCATTGCTTCCGCATCATCCTTTGCCTGATGGGCATCGGCATACAGACCGTCGATCTCGTTCTGGCGGTCTGTAATGATCTTCATCACAGGACCAAATAAGAATTTTTTTGCTACAAAGAAAATTGTCAGAGTGTTCAGCAGAGTGAACAGTGCGGTCCAAAAGTTTACACCGACAAATGCTTCAAATTGTCCCACTTCTGCAAACTCCTTTCATATTGATCAAAAAAGAGAATTACAGCAGGAACATGATCAGCAATGCGATGACCAGCGAGTAAATACCGGTGGTTTCCGCAATTGCACAGCCCATAATCATTGTAGAACGCAGTGTGCCGACAGCCTCAGGCTGACGTGCCATGCCGTCCAGAGCATGGGCTACGGCATTACCTTCACCAACACCGGGACCGATTGCACCGATTCCCATACACAGTCCCGCACCGATTGCCTTGCCGGCGATTGCGATTGCAGTTGCTAATTCCATAAACAGTTCCTCCTAAATAAATATTTATATTGCTATATTTATGGGTAAACGACTTAAGATGGCGTATGCTCTTTCGGTTCGGGCAGCGACCCGGCGATATAGACCATGGTCAGCAGGCTGAACACATACGCCTGTACAAATCCGGAAAACAGGTCAAAATAGCACGAGAGCACCGCCGGGATACCGTATGCCAAAATAGGTACGCCGGATAACACGCCCGCTGCCTGCAGCAGACCGAAGAATCCTAAAAGCAAGGAAACCAGTCCAAAAACCATCGAGGCTTTTTTCTTCTTTTTCTTCCACACAAGCAGCAGCCCTGCGCCCACTGCCACCAGAATCGCCCCAACCAGCCAGCCGCTGGAGGAGATCAGATTCAGCACCGCCACGGATGCCGCGCTGAGTGCAGCATAAATAATGGTTGTAATAACTCCACCGCCTGCCACATTGCCGAAATGACGGAACGCCATAGACAGCGGCTGGGCGATCTCAGAAACAACATTCATCGGTGTCATCACGACGATGGGCTCTGTAAATCCCTTTAACCAACCTAAAAAACCGTTGTTCTTAATATTATTATACCAAATGACCGCCGTAACCATCAACGCCCATACGATCACGCAGCTGATATCTGCTGTGGCTGACCGCAAAAAGCCGGTCAAGCCGATCAACGAACCGCAGATCGAGCTAAGGAAAATCGTTCCGATAAAGGGCATCCAGTGTGCATTATGAGCACCCATTGTTTCTACCACCATATTGTGGAGCATCATAACGCCCTTTTCAACCAGTACCTGCTTGCCGTCAGGTCTTTTCTTCAGCCCCTTGCCTAAATAAACACAAGCCCAGCACAGCAGTACTGTTACCAACAGAAAGGAAACGGTGGTCTGGGTAATGGGAATACCACCAAAGATCGGTATCGTAAAGTACACAAACGCACCGGTAACATTCAGTTCCATACCGTTTTATGCCCCTTTCTTTCTGAAAAATTCAGCGATCGTAATGATCGGCCGCACAAACAGCAGCGGCAGCACCAATGACAAAATGTCAAAATATCCGCTTTTTGCACAAATGAACAGTAAGCCCGCCAGGACCAAAATCCGGATGGGGTAAGACCCTTTGATCATTTTTTTGCCGCCTTCCACATCCTGCCCCTCTGCCCGATCTGCCGCCAGGCTTGTTATAACAGCCATAAAGAAAAAATTCCCCGTGGCAAGCAACGCACCTGCAATTCCCCCCAGCAGCACTGACAGACTGAACCTTCCCAAAAGGACATACGCTCCGAATGTTACAGCCAGACAAATCGCCTGCCCCAGCGCAATAACTGCTGTTTCTTTGAAAACAATCTTCCGGGATTCCATGGGCTCTCCTCACAAATCATGAATGGTCATTAAAAGAAACCGTGCCGTCATCTTCCTTCTTCTGTCGGGACATACGCTCCATTGCCTTGAGGGATGTCCGCAGCCCGTCTGCTGCGCAGATCAGCCCCAGTACCACGCCCGCAATGATCACCCACACGCCCCAGTCAAACCGCTGACGCAGCCAAACCGCAAGCAGCAAAAAACCGCCAAGGGGCATTGCCACAGAAAGGCCAAGCTGTGTAAGCCAAATCAGCAAGCTCAGATTTTTCATACACCCACCGCTCCTAAACGCCAGTTCCTCTACATATTGTACTGCTTATTATATCCCAAGCTGCCAAAACTTGCAAGCAGTATTTCAAATAATCGCGATAAATGCACCTATATTGGGTCATTGGACTATTCTCCCCAATTATCAGGAAAAGATTTGCCGATAGGGCTTTTCATTTTGCTTCAAATATTGTAAAATAGCCTCACATAGAATCTGCATAGGAGAATGTGTATTTTGGGTGACATGGAAATGGAAATTTTACAGGGTACAGTCAGTGCCGTTGTGTTTCAAAACTACGACAACGGCTATGCTGTGCTGCGCCTTCGGTGCGAAAATTCTGAAACCGTCACCGTGGTAGGCACGATTCCCCTGCCCGCTGTGGGAGAACGGCTGATGGTAACCGGCAAATGGAGCACCCACTCCAGCTACGGTCGTCAGTTTGAGGCAGAGTTTTTAGAGCGTCTGATGCCCCAGACCTCTGCCGATATTATGGCTTATCTTTCCGGCAGGGTCATTAAAGGTATTGGTCCGAAGATGGCAGCACGAATCGTATCCCATTTTGGAGAGCAGACCCTGCTGGTTATGGAGCGGGAGCCGGAACGGCTTTCTGAGGTCAGCGGAATCTCCGACACCCGGGCGACCAGCATCGGTGAGGCCTTTCAGCTGCAGGTTGGTATGCGGCATTTAATGGAGTTCTTTGCCCTGCATCAGCTGCCTGCCGAGCTGGCTATGAAAACCTATAAGCTGTATGGAGATGCCGCTGTTGATCTGCTGTATGATGACCCGTATCTGCTGATGGATGAGGAGCTGGACGCGCCCTTTGGTGCGGTAGACCGCTTTGCCATCGAACTAGGCATTAGCGGTGATGACCCCCGGCGGATCGACGCCGGCGTACTGTTTGAGCTGCGCTACAATCTGTCCGCAGGTCACAGCTTTCTGCCGGAAGACAAGCTGGCAGATGCTGCTGCCCAGCTTCTAAGCATCGATCTGGCCTGTGTGCAGCAAAGCATTGAACGGCTGCTGAATGTCCAGCGACTGGTCCGGGATACCCTTGCCGGCATTACTGTTTGCTATCTTCCCGCTTTGCACCGGGCAGAGGTGTATTGCGCCAAGCGGCTTTTATCGTTATCTGAAAGCACGTTTTCTGCCCCCTCCGGCCTTGAAAAAAAGCTGCGCCACGCTGAACAGGTCGGCAACATCACCTATTCCGCCCAGCAGGAGCAGGCGCTGCGGGAATCCGCCTGCAAAGGGCTTTTGCTGATCACCGGCGGTCCGGGCACAGGCAAAACCACCATTTTGAAGGGCATCCTTTCCTTGTATGACCAAATGGGTCTGCGCTGTATGCTGGCAGCTCCTACCGGTCGGGCAGCAAAGCGCCTGACAGAGGTCACAGGACAGGAAGCCTCCACCATTCACCGTCTGCTGGGCGCAGGCATTGACCCCCATACAGGAAAGCTGTTTTTCTCCCGGGACGAGGATGATCCCTTAAAAACCGACGCCCTGATCATTGACGAAATGTCTATGGTAGATGTGGAGCTGATGGGCAGTCTTCTGCTGGCTGTTCCTGATGGTACGCGGCTGATTTTGGTAGGCGATCCGGATCAGCTCCCGCCGGTCGGTCCGGGCTTCCCCTTTAACGATATGCTCCGCAGCGGCTGTCTTTCTGCTGTGCGGTTAACAGAGATCTTCCGTCAGGCGCAGCAAAGTTTGATCGTTATAAATGCCCATCGGGTCAATCAGGGTCAGCTTCCCCAGCTGCGGGATGTGAAAAACGACTTTTTCTTCCTTCCTGTCCGTTCAGAAGATGCTGTCGGTCAGACCATTGTCAGTCTGTGCACCACCCGTTTGCCCAAAAATATGGGGATCCAACCGGACCAGATTCAGGTGCTGACCCCTACAAAACGGGGCAGCGCAGGCACAGCCAATCTGAACAAGCTTTTGCAGGCAGGGCTGAATCCCCCTGCCCCGGATAAAAACGAACGCCAGCACGGTGATTTCGTTTTCCGGGAGGGCGATCGGGTTATGCAGATCCGCAACAATTACGATATTCTCTGGAAGAAGACCGACGGCAGCGCAGTGGGCGCAGGCATTTTTAACGGTGACGTGGGCACTGTTCAGAAGATTGACCGGAGTATGGAGCTGATGCGGGTTCTTTTTGACGACCGGGAAGCAGAGTACGATTTTACACAGCTGAACGAGCTGGAGCCGGCTTACGCCATCACTGTACACAAAAGTCAGGGCAGCGAATACCGTGCCGTGGTGCTTGCGGCTTGGAACAGCTCCCCATACCTGCTCAGCCGGCGTATTCTCTACACCGCCATCACCCGTGCCAAAGAGCTGCTGGTGATCGTCGGCAGAGAAGAAACTGTTGCAGCTATGACTCAAAACGCCAAAAGCGGTCGCCGGTACACCGGTCTGAAGCTGCGGCTGCAAAACCCGGAGGATTAAATGACAGAAAAGATTCTGCGCATCCTGTTTCCTCCCAAATGCGTTTTATGTAAGACGATCCTGTCTGACGGACAGACTGACCTTTGCCATAGCTGCCGCCAAGACGCCCCGGAACTTACAAAATCAAATTTTAAGATTTCCTTTGTTGCAGGATGGACCGGCTTGTGGTATTATAAAGATAATGTACGGCAAAGTCTGATCCGATATAAATTTTGGGGCAAGCGCCATTACGCTGAAACATACGGAAGGCTCCTGGCAATGAAGCTGCACAACAGCGCACCGAACAGCTTTGATCTGCTAACCTGGGTGCCCATCAGCTTCCTGCGCCGGCTTGGACGGGGCTACGATCAGGTAGAGCTGCTGGCACACGCTGTAGGTCGGGAACTGGGCACACAGCCTGTCCGTTTGCTGAAAAAGATCCGCAATACGCCACCCCAATCCGGTATCGGAAACGCAGCCCGCCGACGGGCCAACGTTCTGAATGCATACAAAGCAGTAAATGTCCAACACCTTCAGGGAAAGCGTGTGCTGCTTTTGGACGACATTCTGACGACCGGTGCTACCGCCAGTGAATGTGCCAAAGTGCTGCGCACTGCCGGTGCCGCAGAAGTGACTCTCGCAGTCCTCGCCGTTGCAAAGCATGACTGCTAAATACGACATAATGTAGGTGAAAATTATGCAATTATTTTCCAATGACCTGGGCGTTGATCTGGGTACATCCAACGTGCTGATCTACGCGGATAACAAGGGAATCGTCGCCCGAGAGCCCTCGGTTGTGGCGATAGACAAAAACACAGGCAAGATCCTGCAGGTCGGTGCAGCCGCCCGGAATATGCTGGGTCGGACACCCGGCAACGTGGTTGCTATGCACCCGCTGAAGGACGGCGTGATCTCAGACCACGAGATGACTGTAAAAATGCTGGAAACCTTGTTCCGCACCGTGTCCAAAGCCTCCCTGTTCACCCCGAAGCCCAGAGTGGTCATCTGCGTTCCCAGCGGCGTGACCGAAGTGGAAGAGCGGACTGTGATCAACGCTGCTATTGAAGCCGGTGCCCGGCGTGTATACCTGATTGAAGAGCCCCTTGCCGCGGCATTGGGTGCAAATTTGGACATCAGCAGTCCCAAGGGTCATATGGTAGTAGACATCGGCGGCGGCACCACGGACATTGCTGTGCTGTCTATGAACGATGTGGCAACCTCTTCCTCCATTAAGATCGCCGGCATCGCCTTTGACGAAGCCATCGCCCGCTATATCCGCCGCAGACACGGCGTGATCATCGGTCAGGTCACCGCCGAGGAAGTCAAGATTCAGATTGGCAGTGTCTATCCCCGTCAGCAGGATATCTCCATGACCGTAAAAGGACGGGACGCCAAGACCGGTATGCCCCGGGAATTGGAGCTGCTTTCTTCGGAGATTTACGAAGTCCTGCGCCGCCCTGCCCGGCAGCTGGCAGATGAAGTCCTTTCTGTTTTGGAAGACACTTCTCCGGAGCTGGTTGGAGATATCGCGGAAAACGGCATCACCCTGACCGGTGGCGGCAGTCAGCTTTAGGGTATGGATCTGCTGCTGACAGAACGCACCGGAATCCAGTGCACGCTGGCAGACGATCCGGACTCCTGCGTTGCCTATGGCTGCGGCAAGAGTCTCGCGTGGATCAACCATATGTCCGAAGGTCCCATCAACATTGCCCGCAAGCGTATCATGCGGGGATAAGTACATTAAAATGTCCGCCGGAATCCGGCGGACATTTCTTTATGAATCGCAGCTGCTGTCACAGCCACATTCCTGATCATTGACCCGGTCACAGCTCCGGGGTGCAAACTGCTTTACGGGGAACGGGATCCGGGAGAACATTTCGCAGGGATCTTCCGTGCAGCCGGCGGTGTCGCAGCATTCCTTTGTGGGCAGGCTGTAATCCAGCACTGGCACAACAAGCTGTGCATCCCGCTCCAAACGGATCACAGAGAACTGCCCCAGCGTCACAAACAACCGACGCCCGCCGCCGCTGAGCACCAACTCTTCATCAAACAGCTGACTGATCCCCGCCGGAATTTGGGCTACCGTCACTTCTTTACCCTTACATTCACAAACCTCCCGCCCCTTAGAGCTGAGGACCATGGGATCCAGCACCTCCACCATTGACACCAATTCGCTTGGTGTCAGTAATGTAGGTTTTCCACTCCTAGGGGCGACCTTTGGTCGCCCGCGGGCGGTCGCAGACCGCCCCTACGCAGCCATTTCTTCAAATTTCTTCAGTACCACACGGACATTGCCGTTTCTACCCACCGAGATGTAATCAATAATGCGGCGCATATCCATATTGGTAACGGTTTCCAATTCCAAAAATCGAAGGATTTCCTGACGGTAGTGCTGAATGATTTGCTCTGCGTTGCTGAGATTCTCAGCTGACTGGGCAATTTGTTCTAAGTCCAAATCCAAAGTCTTTAGTTCTTCCGCAACGCTGGCAAGCTTGTCTTTCAGCTCTGCCATACTGATCAGATCATTGGCATACATCTCCTGATACCGGTCCTTTTTGCTTAGCAGCTTTTTTCGCTTGGTCTCAATTTCCTGTTTGGCCTGTTCGGGATTCTGTGCTTCCGGAAGCTGTTTGTCCAAGCTTGCCAAGATACTTGCCACAAAAACATCCTTGTCTTCTATCAACGAGGCAAAATATTTGCGAAGCTCTTCTATCAGTTCCGGTTCATCCAAAATCACGCGGTTATCGCACTTCTGGGCGGTGTACTGATCGTTGGTAACACATCGCCAGTAGACCCGGGTGTTTACATATGTATAGGTCTTCCGGGTGAAGGACCTACCACAATGTTCGCACTTGATGAGCGTGGAGAACACGTGCTTGGAACTGTATCTGGCGTCTCTGAAAGGCTCACCAGAGTCATACTTAGTCCTCCGGGAGTCCATGATCTCCTGTGCCTTTTGAAAGACCTCCGGGGTCACAATAGCCCAGGACGGACGCTCGTGATAGAAGTGATCCTCTTTGGGAATGTTCACTTGCTTTCCGGTCAAGAAATCTTCGATTTCATACTTGTGGTTGACTAAAATGCCGCAGTACAGCGGGTTCACAAGTACCCGCCGAACGCCCCGTGCATTCCAGTCATTTCCGTATTTGGTTTTGTCATTGTCTCGATTTAGGGTCATACTGATCGTCCGGCAGCCTAAACCCTGTTCATTGTATAGGAAGAAAATCTTACGGACGATCCGGGCTTCCTCGGGGTTGATCTTTAGCGTGAACTTGTCTATCCGGTCATAGCCGAAGACCCGCTGAGGAACACGTCCCTTTTCCGCATTGATCTTTTTGCCCCACTTGACACGCTTGGAAAGATTATTGCTTTCCTCCTGCGCCATAGCAGAAAACAAGGTCAGCACAAACTCGCTGTCTCCCATAGAATCCATATTGGCTGTGAGAAACAGGGTGTTGATACCCATGGATTTCAGCTTGCGGATACTTTGCAGGGCATCCACTGTGTTTCTGGCAAAGCGGCTGATATCCTTAACCACCACCATATCGAACAGGCCAAGCTCCGCATCCCGTAAAAGCCGTTTGAATTCCTCACGCTTTTTAAGGCTTGTGCCGGTGATACCTTCATCCGCATACAAGCGGAATAGTTCATGGCCGTTTCGCTTGGCATACTCCACAAAGAATTCCTTCTGGTGGATCAAGCTATCAATCTGCTCGTCCTTGTCCGTCGAGACACGACAATACGCAGCTATTTTCATTTGTTGGTTGCTCCTTTCTGTCAACCAACCCATATCCTGCTTTTATTATACACAAAAAGCAAGAAAGGGGAATGACGAGATTCCCCTTTCCGGATGTAGGCGGTCAACTAACAGCTACCCTGCTGTCCCAGCACTGAGAGAGCAGCTTGTCGATCAACATCTTTTGAAGTTGCCTTTCAAACTCCTTCGGGGTGTTCGGGTTCACAAAGGTGAAGGTTCGTTGTACCTCTTGCTTTGCCATTGCACAGCCCACCTCCTTAAAACATTCTATTAGAGACGGGGGCTTGTAATGCCTGCGGTATCGTCAAACCAATAGGCTTGGAAAAGAACACCATCGTGGAACAGGAAACGTCCATTTGCCGTCCTTATACTCATAAGAAGTCATCACATCGACCAGCAACAGTTTACGACCCAAGCTGGCAGGGTCAATTCCAAGATCACGGCTATTCAATATAGGATCATCTCCCAAACATAGAAGTGCTGCCATTGCCGATAGCAGCCTCAGTAGTTATGAGCTCCTTGACTGACCATAGTATAACAGTTTATAAGCCTCCTGAATTTCACCTGGGTGCAAGACTGTGATGCAAACAGAAAAAGTCAAAGCCTCCGGCTAATCCGGAGGCTTGATCTTTATGCCTTCTGGTTCACGCTGCCCGCAAACGGGTCTATATACTCCTTTAGATTTATTAAAAAACGCAAATACATGGTATACTTGTTTACAGTGTTGCTATTTGATTCGCTCTAAACTTTCAAGAAACGGGGTGAATATTTCTTCCTCTCCCTTTTGCCGAGCCTTGATAGCATCTTCCTTTGATATGAAAGAACCTAGGTTATATCGTTTTCCTTTGAAGGTAATCCTTGCTCTATACCTGCCGGTTTTCCCGTCATAATAGACACCTTTGATACCGGTAATGTTATCGGAATGTTGATCTGAACAAGTGATTTTGGAAATTTGTGTTCCTTCAAGATAACCGGCACTTGCTCTGGCTTTTGATGCTGCATACTTGTTGGCGCAATCCTGACACATACTGATATCCGGATTGGTAAGAGTATCTGTTGCTTTGTATGTAATGGCCCCACATTCGCATTTGCATTCCCAGAGCTGCGTCTTCCGCTTACCTCTGGACCCGTATTTATCAGAACGGCCAATGACCGTTAGCTTCCCGATTTTTTGTCCTTCGAGATTCTTATACCGTTTACATCCGCAACTCACGGTCGTTCCACGCTTAAGGTTAGAACCCATAACGATGCGTTCGTTTCCACAATCGCACCGGCATACCCATCTGCGCTGGCCGGTTGCTGTGGATGCTGCTTGTCCGATCACAACAAGCATACCAAAGCGTTGACCGATTAAATCTGGCCATTGTCGCATAATATTTCTCCTGATAAAGAATTGCAGCCCACCCATGCCGCAATTTGCGCACACGGATGGGCTACTCATAATGATTATTTCGAAACCTGAGCTTTTCTCTTATTAGTCCATAACAGGATGATCAGTCCGGCAAGGCTCAATACCATCAATCCTATATAGAGGGATATTGAAAAGTTATCTCCGGTTTGGGGCGGGGTGGGATCGGTCGGCTCCACGGGCAACTCCTCTACTTTGAACTGCCAGTCAATATAACCAATCTGTTCTTGGAAGTCATTGCCCATAGTGATGGGTACATCCAAAGTGACATCCAGTGTGATCTCGCCTCCGGAGTAGATCGTGCCCAGGTAAACCCAGTCGGTGAGCTGTGCAGTCTCATTTGCCGGTGCGGCGAACATGATGGAATCGCCGTCTTGCTTTACAGTCAGATTCATTTGGGAGAGGAAGTCATCTGTATCCTGTTGTGCGCCCAGAGCGCGAATGTAAAGCTTGATCTTCACTTCGTTGGATCTGTCGTTGCGGATCAAGATCTTCTGTGTAAGACTATCTCCGGGCATGACATTCTTAAAATTGGGAAACAGATCTGTAGGAGAATGCTCGCTGCCAGGCTCAAAGATGAACTTTTGAGCAGTACCGTCATATGTAACAGTGCCGGCAGCAAAAACCGTTACAGCGGAGCTCGCGATCAGCAGCAGGCAAAGGAGGATCATAGAAACTCTTTTCATATCCATACCTCCTTAACCGTTCTGTTGCTGAGCCTTTGCCCAGGCTTCCTGCGCAGAGTTTGCGCCCATACCGCTGGACTGGATAGCGGAAGCCACAATCTCGATGGAGAGATAGTACTGGGTATTATCTGTGCCAACGGGGCCTTTGGCAACCAACTGTGTAGCGTTGGTGATGAGAATGTCGGTCATTTCGCCGGGAGCAACGGGCCGGGTGTAGTAATAGTAACCGTCGCCGCCATCGACCCAGTCTGGTCCGGTTACATAGGTGATAGAATATTCGCATACAGTGTTGGTTATTTGATGTTCACCGTCACATGTGCATTCTACCGGCTTTGTGGCCCAAACCCTAGTGCCGACTGCGCTCATCCAGTTCACCACCACGGCAACACGGATGTAGGCATCCGTGTCGCCGGTGTTCTTAATCTGAACATTATTCTTAGTGTTTCCCGTGTGGATGATCTTGCCGGTGTTTTCGTCATCCGCATTGTTTTCTACAACCGCGCAGGAAACATTGGAGGGATTAAAGATGTTCTCCACGGGATCGGTGCTAGCAAAGATGTACGCCAGGGTGGAGCCAACAGTCACGAAGAGAAGGAGCGCCAAAGCTGTGACGACGATGAACTTTTTGTTGATAAACTTTTTCATGTCATGCTCCTTTCTCACTCGTTCGGATTTTTAAAGATGTTGTTGCACCAGCTGTCGCCATCCAGCCAATGCACTTTGTTGCGAGTGTTGGTGAAGGTGATGGTGCCATTCTCACCCAACGTAATGGCTGCGCCATTGGTAGAACCAGTTGTGGCGGTGGAATCGTCGGCATTCACCTTATGTTCCCACTTGGAGAACTTGTATCTCCATGACCAGTCGGTCTTTTCGGTGATGGTGTACTCATTGCCGATCACCAGACCATCAATGATGGTAGAACCATTGCCGTGAACAGTCACGGTCAAGTTGATGTCCTTACCGTCGGCATCCTTACCGGTTACTGTAAACAGGAAGCTCTGGTTCACGTCAATATCTGCAGCGCCGGTCTTCTTGATAGTCAGGCTAGTCAGCGCGTTGATCACGTGAACGATGAACTCCTCATCACCCATCCGATACTTACACTTCACATCACTGTCACAGTCTTGATGCTCATAAGTCACATACTTCTTATCAGAGTCATCAGTAAAGTCACCACCAGTACCATGGATGGTGGCCGTGACATTCACAGGCACATCATTCACAGAGTTCATCACAAAGTCATTGAATACACCATCTGCGTAAGCGTACACAAAAGAGATTAAAGGCTCATTGCCTTCCATCTTTACCTGAGTGCTCAGCGTCTCTCCGTTCTTCCAATCAACGCCCACCTTGTGTGCGTTCAGGAAGCTGTTCACATCCGTTCCCATATTCAGAGTCTTGTTGTACTCCTGCATACTGTCCTTAAAGGTCAC
>JAFSDV010000011.1 GCA_017436035.1 Oscillospiraceae bacterium
GCAATGCGCGCTTTCTTAGGGATCCAGCAGGTAGTGGACCTGATGTACCAATTTCCCGTCCTGATAATAGAACCGGGGGACCCGGCGGCTGATACCGCAGACAAACTCATAGTTAAAGGAATCCGCTTCCCGGGCAATTTGCTCCATGGTGATGACTTGATCGGAATGACTGCCAACCAGCACCACATCATCTCCGGGCTGCACATCGGGGATGTGGGTAACGTCTACCATCATCTGGTCCATACAGATCCGTCCCAGGATCGGGGCTTTCTTTCCCCGGATCAGCACGTAAAACCGGTTGCTGAGGCTGCGGCGGTAGCCGTCGGCGTAGCCTACGGGAACGGTTGCCACCATGGTGGGTTGGGAGGTTACATATGTGCCGCCATAGCTGATCTTGCGACCGGGTTCTAAAAGCTTCAGGTGGGAAACCCGGCTGTGCCAGCTTAGAGCAGGTCTCAGCTTCAGTAAATCGGTGGGCACTTCTTCACTGGGGTACATGCCGTAGGTTACAATACCGGCGCGGACCATTTCATAGTGACCGGAGAAGTTGATCAGACCTGCGGAGTTGTCCAAATGCCGAATGGAAACGGCAACACCCCGATCCCGGAGCAACCGGTCAAAAGCGTCAAAAAGCATGGTCTGTTTCCGGGCTTCTGTCAGATCGGCGCAGTCAGCGGTTGCAAAATGGCTGAACAGACCCTCGGGAATCAAGCCGGGAAGCCGGGCAATCCGGGCGCAAATGTCGGCGTCTGCTTCCGTTGCCTGAAAGCCGATTCGGCTCATGCCGGTATCCACGGCAAAGTGGAAGGGGGCGCAAACCCCTTGACGGACGGCTTCCTCGGACAGAGCCACTGCGTCCTCATAGCGGAAAATGGCAGGGCGGATGCCCTCCCGGACCGCTGCGGAAAATGCGCTGGGCGGTGTATGTCCCAGAATCAAAATGGGGGCATGAAGACCGGATTGGCGCAGCTCCAACGCTTCCAGCAGAGAGGACACACCAAAAAACGCGCACTGATCCTGTAAATGCCGGGCTACCTGAATCGCGCCGTGACCGTAAGCGTCAGCTTTAACGACTGCCATTACCGGCACGCCGGCCTTTTCCTGAATAGCACGGAAATTCTCAGCGATAATATCCAGATCAATGGTCACATAAGTATTGTCGAATTTCAATACAGTTCACTCCATAATCAATTAGGGCTGCTCCTGAAGAGGTTTACTCCATCACTGTGCCGTCAGGGTTGAACAGGGGCAGCTTTTCCAAATAAATCAGATCTTCCCGGTGCTGCGCATCTCCTTCGGCTAAAATTGCCATTTTGCCTGCAACGATGCCGCCGGCCTTTTGGACCAGTGCCTCCAGAGCGGCAAGACTTTCTCCGGTGGAGATCACATCATCCACCAGCAAGATCCGCTTGCCTGCCATCAGGGCGGCGTCCGCCGTGTCCAGGTACAGCTTCTGCTCGCCGGCAGTGGTGATGGAGCGGACGGTGGATTCAAAAACACCGGTCATATACAGCTTGGGCTTTTTCCGGGCGAGGAAGTACTTTTTCGCGCCGCTCTGACGGGCCATTTCGTGGATCAGGGGAATGCCCTTGGCCTCTGCGGTGATCATGTAGTCGTATTCCGGGACCAGCTTCAGCAGCTCCCGGGCACAGGCGACAGTCAGCTCCTGATCGCCGAAGATCACAAAGCCTGCAATATACAGCGTGTCGCTGACCTTGCAGATGGGCAGCTCCCGGTCTAAGCCGGCAATGTTCATGGAATATACCATAATAGATCACCTTTCCCTCTGTTATCTGTATTCATTATACTGTGCCAAAGGAAAAAGTCAAGCAGACCGAAAATGCAGGTTGGACTTGCAACACGGAGAAAAAATGGGTATGATAATAAAAAAACAGAAAGAAGAGGTGGCGGCTATGTTTCAAGGATTTACACCGGAAACAGTGGATTTTCTCTGGGGAATCCGTATGAATAATAACCGGGAATGGTTTCTCCAGCACAAAAAGGAGTATGTGAGCACCCTGTATGAACCTATGAAGGCTTTGGGACAGGAGCTGTTCCGTCCGTTTTTGGATA
Organism: Oscillospiraceae bacterium; assembly: GCA_017436035.1. Classification (GTDB taxonomy): domain Bacteria; phylum Bacillota; class Clostridia; order Oscillospirales; family Oscillospiraceae; genus Faecousia. The sequence goes on from JAFSDV010000011.1 coordinate 2,074, forward strand.
AACCCGGCAATCTTTTGAAGGTCAGTCGGATCTATCGGGATGCCAGACTCCACCATCCTCTGCCTTATAAGGAGAGCCTTTGGATCTGCATCCGGCAGGATGTGCAGTGGTGGGCGGAAAACCCCTGCCTGTATTTTGAGATCGCACCGGAGGGGGTCAGCTACGGATTTATTCTATACAGACCCCGGGTGAGTACCATGCAGCAATTCCGGGAGGAGCTGGCAAACCGACCGGAGGAATTTTTGAAGCTGATGGCAGATACACAAAAGGCCGTAGGTCAGCCGGTTACAGCACAGCTGTATAAAAGGCCGAAGGAAACCGCGATCCCGGAGCTGGAGCCCTATTTTGCGTGGAAGAACCATATTGCCTGCGTGGCAGAAGAAGCGGTAGGTCCGGACCTTTTCGGACCGGAACTGGGTCAGCGGGCAGGCGCATTCCTGGAGGGGCTTATTCCCCTTTACGACTATTTCAATCGGTTTAAGGTATAAAAAGCCGCCATCCGTATCGGATGGCGGCTTTGACTGTTTGTGGATTAAGCCAGCTCGGCGAAGTACTTGATGGTACGGACCATCTGAGAAACATAGGAGTTCTCGTTATCGTACCAGGAAACGACCTGCACCTGAACCTTGCCGTCGGGCAGCTTGCTGACCATGGTCTGAGTAGCGTCGAACAGAGAACCGAAACGCATACCGATCACGTCGGAGGATACGATCTCGTCTTCGTTGTAGCCGTAGGACTCAGTAGCAGCAGCCTTCATAGCGGCGTTGATCTCCTCAACGGTGACAGCCTTGGAGCAGACAGCGTTCAGGATGGTGGTGGAACCGGTGGGGGTGGGAATCCGCTGAGCAGCGCCGATCAGCTTGCCGTTCAGCTCGGGGATAACCAGACCGATCGCCTTGGCAGCACCGGTGGAGTTGGGAACGATGTTCACAGCACCGGCACGGGAGCGGCGCAGGTCACCCTTTCTCTGAGGACCGTCCAGAATCATCTGGTCGCCGGTGTAAGCGTGGATGGTGCACATAATGCCGGACTCGATGGAAGCCAGATCATTCAGAGCCTTAGCCATGGGAGCCAGGCAGTTGGTGGTGCAGGAAGCTGCGGAAATGATGTTGTCTTCCTTGGTCAGGGTGGTATGGTTTACGTTGTAAACGATGGTGGGCAGATCGTTGCCGGCGGGAGCGGAGATAACAACCTTCTTCGCGCCTGCGTCTACGTGTGCCTGAGCCTTCGCCTTGGAAGTGTAGAAGCCGGTGCACTCCAGCACAACGTCAACACCCAGCTCGCCCCAGGGCAGCTCGGCAGCGTTGGCCTTTGCGTAGATGGTGATCTTCTTGCCGTCGACGATGATGTGATCCTCGCCAGCCTCAACAACATGACCCTGCGCAGCGTAATTGCCCTGAGTGGAGTCGTACTTCAGCAGGTGAGCCAGCATCTTGGGAGAGGTCAGGTCGTTGATGGCGACCACTTCGTAGCCCTCAGCACCGAACATCTGGCGGAAAGCCAGACGGCCGATCCGTCCAAAACCGTTGATTGCAACTTTTACAGACATATTTTTTCCTCCATAAAACAACTTGCCGCGTTCGCGGCTTTATGACAAAAAATGCCAAGGGTGTTAGAACCCTATATGATGCAATTATACAATAACAAAAATGGGATGTAAAGTGTGCGATTTGTAAAAATCGAGGGCTCTGATTTGGTAAAAAACATCCTTTTTGCACAAATAAAAAGATGATAAACGGACTGTTTTACAGCCCGTTTATTCGACAGAATCGGTCAAAAAGTGCTGCGATTTCCTGTCGGGTGGCTTTTATACTTCCCTGAAAAGCCCCGGACCGACCGCCGCCACGGCCACCCAGCTCTTGGGTGAGGGCGTTGCCCAGCCCGGACACGTCCTCCCGGGAGCTGATGAGACAAAAGCTGTAGCCTTCCGCATCTGTTCCGGAGAACACTGCGGCAATCCCGCTGCAGGTGCTTGCGATCGCATCGGTCAGCTCCCGCAGGGCAGCAGAGGACAAGCCCTCTTCAAAGTGCACCGGGTTGTCTATTCCCTGATAGCCGGCTGCAATGGCGGCAAACATCCGCTTTTCCAGCGCGGAACAGCGGTATTTTTCAGCCCCCAGCCGTTCCTGCAGCTGCCGCACTGCCGGGGCGGTTTCCAAGGGTTTGGAGGAGAGCAGCTGGGAGATCTGCCGGTTTTGCTCATAGACCCGGCATAGGTGATCGTATGCCCGCTTTCCGCAGACCATTTCCAGACGGACACCCTGATGAAATTTTACACAGGACAGAATTTTGATCAGACCGATCTGTCCGGTATAAGCCACGTGGACACCGCAGCAGGCACAGGCATCATAGCCCGGAAATTCTACAATCCGTACAGGCCAGGGGAGTTCCCGTTTCCGGCGGTAATGCACATCGGGAAGCTCCTGAGCAGAGGGGATCCAGCAACGGACGGGAAGATTTTCCCACACCGCCTGATTTGCCAAGGTCTCCAGTTCTGTCAGGGCTTCTGCCGGGATCGGACCGTCAAAGTCTACCTCCAGGACCTCCTGTCCCACATGGAAGCCCACATTATGATAACCAAACCGCCGGTGGATCAATCCGGAGAGAATGTGCTCGCCGGCATGCTGCTGCATCAGGTCGAACCGGCGTTCCCAATCCAGCTGTCCGGTGACAGTGCTGCCTACGGTGAGGGGCTTGTCGCAAAGGTGCTGTACTTCACTGTCGCGCTCCTGCACATCCAATACCCGGGAATCACCCAGTGTTCCCAAATCGCAGGCCTGTCCGCCCCCTTCCGGATAAAAGGCGGTGGCATCCAATGTTATAAGGTATCCGTTTTCTGCCGGTACGCAGCCGGTGACGGTGGCGGAAAATTCCCGCAAAAGACAGTCTTCGTAATATAATTTCCGTGTTTCCATATAAATACTCCCTACAGATGCTTGTCGCAAACGGCGTGAACCATACAAATTTGTTTTATTGTAGCATAAGCTTGGCGGGTTTGCAAATCCCGGGAACATCCTGTCGAGCGGTTGTTTGAACCCCATCAATGTTTCGTGGTTTTTCTGTGATGGGGAACAGTACAATGATACATACAGTCAACGAAGGAGGATGTGCCATGCAGTGCCAAAAGCTGAAAACCTATATGGAGACCGGACGGGTGGTGTTTTTGCCCGCCAGAGCGATCCGTCCCAATCCCGGACAACCCCGAAAAATTTTCAGGGAAGAGGCTTTGGCGGAGCTGGCGGAAAGTATTTCCCAGCATGGCATTTTACAGCCCCTGTCGGTTCGCCGGGTGGGGACAGGCTATGAGCTGATTTCCGGGGAGCGGCGGCTGCGTGCCGGGATCCAGGCAGGACTGACGGAGATCCCCTGCATCATTATGAGCATGGATGACAAGGAATCCGGAATGGCTGCGCTGGTGGAGAATCTGCAGCGGCAGGATCTGGATTTTATCGAAGAGGCGCGGGGGATCAGCCGGCTCATTGAGCAGTGGTCTATGAGTCAGGAACAGGTGGCAAAGCTGCTGGGCAAGAGCCAAAGCGGCGTGGCCAACAAGCTGCGGCTGCTGCGGCACAGCAATCAGGTTCTGAATGCTATTCGGGAGGCGGGGCTGACAGAGCGGCACGCCCGGGCGTTGCTGAAGCTGCCGGAGGATGCCCGGAAAATGCAGGTCATTGCCCTGGCTGCCAAGCTGGATATGAGTGTTGCCCGGACAGAACGGTATATCGATGAGCTGCTGGAAGCACCGAAAGGGGCGGCAGCCAAGGTCAATGTGGGGGCGTTTTTGAACAATCTGAATCAGTCTCTTGCCCGCATCCAGCTGTCCGGAATTGCGGCTGTTTCCGAGAGAAGGGAAACAGACAGTCAGATCGTGCTGACCATTACCATCCCTAAATAGTATAAACAGGACGCGCTGCAAATTTGCAAATTTACAGCGCGTCCTGTTTGTTAATGGGCTGCGGAAAGGGGACGCAGGACACCGTATTTATCAAACCGTGTATCGTGCAGTGTGGTGATAAATACCAAACGGATCTGCGGATCGGTAAGTCCGGCTTGCTCCGCAATACCGGCAACGGCGGAGGGCTGCACGTTCTCTACATACAGACGGCAGCGACCCTCGGGCAGAGGGAAATCCGCGTTTCCAACAAAGGAAACACCAAAGGCATCATCTGCGCAGCTGCTGACCAGTGTTTTAGCAGCGGTAGTCAAAGCCTCGGTCTTATCCTTGGTGTAGACGATGCCGGTGGTTTCCGGGAAACGGAAGTCATAGAACACCACCTCGTCAAAGCCTAAGCCCTTCAATTCGTTGGTTATTTGGATCAGATAAGAGAGGGTACCGCTGCTGGTAGGATTAAGCCAGTAGCAGCCGTCGCTGTCCATCCACAGATAACCGCCGGCGGTAGGAAGACCGTCCGGCACATGGTGCAGTCCGTACTGATAGTCCCGCAGGGCAGGCAGGCGGGCAATAGTATAAAAGCTGCCCCGGTTCAGAGCCTCGATCAGCCGGTCCACAGCCTGAATGTCCACGGAAGAGCTGCGGGAATCGCCCACTGTGGAGGAGTAATAAAAGCTGCCGTAGATATTTTTGACATCGATCATTACAGCCGTGCCTGCAGGCAGTGACTGGAGTTGGGCTTCCACAGCGGAAATGTCCTTCAGGGCATTCAGATCAATATAATAGCCATTAAGCTGCGCCAGCTCTGTGGTGACGCTTCCGGGCGGGTCGTCATAATTGACCGTGATGCTCTGTCCGGGAACAGGGGGCTTGGCAAACTCCCCGGATAACAGCTGCTCCGGCAGAGAAAAGTCAATTTTTGCGCCATCCTGGGTGTAGATCACATAGCGGCTCAGCCAGATGATCCAGCAGCCCCAGATTATTACAGCCAAAAGCAGCAGTACCAGCAAAAGCACCGCCAGCCGCCGCAGTGCCTGACGGGTACGGTAGGGTATGGTCATGGGATTCTCCTTTTTGCGCAGATGCTGCGCCAATCTTCTTTAGCGAGGGTTCGGATGGCGGTCAGACCCGCTTGTTCCAGGGCGGCTAAGACCTCTTCAAGCCGGCTGTCCAAAATGCCGGACAGGATCAGATAGCTGTTTTCATCCAGAAAATGGGGCAGCACCGGGGCAAGACTGATGATCACATCCGCTACGATATTGACCAGCACCACATCGTAATGCCGCTGCTGCAGCCTGTGCATCAGCTGCCGGTCCGCGGTCACATTGCCGGTCATAGCGGTAAATTCCGGAGCAGCAAAGCCGTTGTAGGCGGCGTTCTGCCGGGCGATGTCCTCTGCTTTGGGGTCAATGTCCACGCCAACGGCAGTTGCTGCGCCCAGCCGCAGAGCGGCAATGGACAATATACCGCTGCCACTGCCAAGGTCCAGACAGCTGGCGTTGGAAGGGAGCACAGCCTCCATCAGCTCAATGACCATTTGGGTAGAGGGATGGGCGCCGGTGCCAAAGGTCAGACCGGGATCCAAAATGACCGGTAATCTGCCGGCGGTGTCTGTATCTGCAAGCCAATAGGGCAGCACCACCAAACGCTGACCAACGGGCTGGGGCGGATAGTTGTCCTTCCAGCTCTCTTCCCAGTCGGTCTCAGCCATAGGCACAACCTGCATATCCAGCGTGCCCAGCCGTCCGGTGTTGCCGGTCCGCAGCCTTGCAAGCAGCTGCTCCAGCCGGCTGCGTGCCGCGGTGTCCTCCTCTTCCAGATAAAGCTTGATCTGAGAAAGACCCTGAAGCTGTGCCTGCAAGGTTTCGTCAATATAGTCCCAGTAGGCGCGGTTCTGATCTAAAAAGTCCTCAAACTCTGTTTGGTCCTCCAAAACCAGATCCGAAAAGCCCCCGGCAGTCAGGGCAGCAGCCACATCCTCGATTCCCTCCGGTGCGGTGCTGACGGTGATTTCCAACCAAGCCATAGCAATCTCCTTGAACAGTTTGTTCCTATTTTATCGCAAAGCGGGGCAAATGGCAACTACCCGCAAGAAATTTTTGCGGAAAGCTTCCTATTTTCAAAAAACTGATATATAATAAGCAGGAAAAAACAAACCGTTAACTGCTGCACTGAAGGCAGATAAATATTGGTTTTGCGGAGGTTGCCGCCTAGGAGAATGTATGATCAAAACTATTGAACTGTTTCCCGGAATTGTACTGCGGTGCTTTCCGGATCAGAGATTTAAGCAGGGGTGCCTGAGCATTCAGCTGGTGCGCCCAATGGATCGGGAGGAAGCGGCGGTAAACGCCCTGATCCCTGCGGTGCTTCTTCGGGGTACAGAAAATGCCCCTGACCTGCGGGCCATTACCCTGCGGCTGGACGACCTGTATGGCGCGGCAGTGGGCACGCTGGTACGACGGGTGGGAGATTACCAAGCCACCGGTTTGTACTGCAGCTTTATAGAAGACCGGTTTGCCCTGGAGGGGGATCGGGTACTGGAGCCGATGATCGGCTTTTTGGAGGAGTTACTCTTTCAGCCGCTTTTGGAGGATGGTGTGTTCCGGCGGGATTTTGTGGAGAGCGAGAAGCGCAATCTGATCCTCACCCTGCAATCCCAGCTCAATGACAAGCGGATCTATGCCAATAACCGGCTGATCCGAAGTATGTGCACCTGGGATTCCTTCGGTGTTCCCCGGCTGGGCGAGCAGGAGCAGGTGGAGCGGATCACCGCCGAAGGTGCGTACCGCCATTACCGGCGGATTCTGGAGGAAAGTCCCATCGAGCTGTTTTATGTGGGCGCGGCCCGGCCGGAGCAGATGGCAGAGCTGTTGAAGCCTGTGTTTGGAAAGCTCAGAAGAACACCCCGGGGCTTGCCGGAGCAGACTGCCTTTACAGACCCTCCAACGGGCGATCATACAGAGCAGCTGGATGTGGCGCAGGGGAAACTGTGCATGGGTTTTGTCAGTCCCATCACTTTGCGGGATGATCGCTTTGCCGCCTTGCAGGTGTGCAATGTGCTTTTTGGAGGCGGTATGACCAGCAAGCTGTTCATGCAGGTCCGGGAAGCACGTTCCCTGTGCTATGATATCGGTTCGGGCTACCATGGCAGCAAGGGCATCGTCACCGTATCCGCGGGAATCGATTTCGACAAGGAAGCGGCTGTAAAGGGCTTGGTTCTGGAGCTGTTGGAGGAATGTAAAAACGGCGTATTCACTGCCGAAGAGCTGGCAGCGGCAAAGCAGGCGCTGATCAGCCAGCTGCAGAGCACCCATGACGCGCCCGGCGCGATCGAAGGCTATTATGCATCGGGTCTGCTCAGCGGTCTGAATAAAACACCTGCCCAGTATATTGCCGCAGTGCAGGCGGTTACGGCGGAGCAGGTGGCACAGGTCGCCGGTACGCTGGAGCTGCATACGGTCTATTTCCTGAAGGGGGTGCGGTAATGGAGAAGCGTTTTTACCCCCAATTAGGGGAAACGGTATTTTGGGATACCCTTGAAAACGGCTTGACCGTTGCGGTAGTGCCCAAGCCGGGCTTCAGCAAAAAGCTGTGTTATTTTGTAACGGATTTCGGCGCGATCCACCGGCAATTCACCCTGGACGGACAGGACTATACTGTACCGGCAGGTGTGGCACATTATTTGGAACACAAGCTGTTTGATATGCCGGGAAGGGATGTGGCGGCGGAGTTTGCAGCCTTGGGCGCAGTGCCCAATGCCTTTACCGGTTATGATATGACCGCCTATCATTTTTCCTGCACAGAGAACTTTGAGCAAAGCCTCGCATTGTTGCTGGAATTTGTGTCTACGCCTTATTTCACAACGGAAAGTGTAGAAAAGGAGCAGGGCATCATCGGTCAGGAGATCGATATGAATGCAGATTCCCCGGACACCCAGATTTTTGAGACCCTGATGGGGGGTATGTATCGAAGCCATCCGGTGCGCACGCCGATTTTAGGCACCCGGGAGAGCATCGCTCAGATCACACCGGAAATCCTGCGGCTGTGCCATCAGTCCTTTTACCGTCCGGATAATATGCTGCTGTGCGTGGTAGGTGATGTTGATCCGGAGCAGGTGTGCAGGATCGCACTGGAAAAGCTGCCGGAAGCAGCCGGACCTAAGCCGGCAGTACGGCGGAAATGGCAGGAGGAGATGATCTGTCCCCGATCTGATCTGTGCCGGGCTATGAGTGTATCGATGCCTATGTTCCAGCTGGCATTCAAATGTGAAGCGGCTGACCGGGGCTATGAAGCGGTCCGCCGGGAGATCGTGGGCGATCTGGCGGCGGAGGCGCTGTTTGGAGAATCCTCCCCCCTGTACCTGCGGCTGTATGAGCAGGGACTGATCGACAGCTCCTTTGGCGGTGGCTTTGAAACGATTGAAGGGATGGCGATGCTGACGGCTTCCGGGGACAGTGAAGACCCGAAGGCAGTGCTTGATGGGGTACTGGAGGAGGCGTCGGCACTGCTGCGTCGGGGTATTACAGAGCAGGAACTGCTGCGGATGAAGCGCAGCGCGCTGGGGCGGCGGATCCGGAGCTTAGACAGCTTTGATTCCGTTTGCTTCCGGATTTGCGCCTACTATTTCTCCGGCTTTGACTACTTTGAATTTCCGGCAGTATACCGGGATGTGACCCGGCAGGAAATTTTGGACTTTGTTCGCAATACAGTCACAGAAGAGCGCATGTGCCTGTCTGTGATTGTGCCCGATGAGGAGGCTCAGGTATGAGATACGATACGACTATAACCTTTCCCGGACTGGGGCTGTCGGTGGATCCCGGACGGTCGTTCAGCTTAGGTCCGCTGACCATTCATTATTACGGAGTGATCATTGCGGTGGGACTGCTGCTGGCGGCGTTTTACGGACTGCGCCGTTCCAAAGAATTTGGGCTGAAGCAGGACGATATTCTCGATGGTGTATTGGGGATTGTTCCCTTTGCGGTTATTTGCGCCCGCGCTTATTACTGCATTTTCTCCTGGGAGGAGTATGCCAGCCATCCCATTCAGGTGCTCTATATTTGGGAGGGGGGCTTGGCGATATACGGCGGCGTGATCGGCGCGGTCATCGGTGTGATCGTGTTCTGTAAGATCAAGCGTATCAGCCTGGGTGCGACCTTGGATCTGGTGGCATTGGGCTTTCTCATCGGACAGTCTGTGGGCCGTTGGGGCAATTTCTTCAATCGGGAGGCTTACGGTGCGGTAACAGATTCGTTTTTGCGAATGGGACTGTATCAGCCTGCCCTTGGACGGTTTGAGTATTATCACCCTACATTCCTGTATGAATCGGTGTGGAATGCCCTGGGCTTTTTGCTGCTGCATTTTATGTCTAAAAAGCGGCAGTATGACGGGCAGATCGCATTGGGCTATGCAGTGTGGTACGGCGCGGGTCGGACCGTTATTGAGGGGCTGCGAATGGATAGCCTGTACTGGGGCAGCTTCCGGGTCAGTCAAATGCTGGCGCTGATCAGCTGTGTGGCGGCTGTGGCAGTGCTGATATGGCAGGCTGCCCGTCCCCATGACCGGGCAGAGCTGTTCGGAAACCGGATGGCATTCAAGGAGGCGGCAGAGCAGCTTCCGGATGAACAAGCATCGGATCAGGAGCTATAAAAAGGGAGGGGCGTTGCAGAATTGCAACGCCCCTCTAAAACTGTGTAATCATTAAATGAAGCGGCGATCCGCCGCCCGACAAACGAGATGGATGATTCCTGCGTTTTGCAACGCAGGATCTTTATGGAACAAGCAAGGCAGTATCGATCACAATAGAGTCCGGACGCAAAAGATCCCAAGAAAAAAGGTCAACAAGCTCCCGGGCGGAGATAACCTCCGGCTGAGGCAGCAGACCGGCGGTATGGGCAAGCAAACCGATGAGCTGTTCTGCAGAGCAGCGGCTTCGCAGATATCCCAAATCCAGATCCCGGTCCCGCTTGCTCAGGCGGCGTCCGTCCGGTGCAAGGAGCAGGGGAACGTGGCCATAGGTGGGATGGGGAAAAGAGAACAGCTCCTGCAGGAACATTTGCCGGGGCGCAGAGCTGAGCAGGTCTGTGCCCCGCACGACCTCTGTGACACCGGATAACCCGTCATCCACGGTTACAGCCAGCTGATAAACAAACAGCCCGTCCGAGCGGCGCACTACAAAATCTCCGCAGTCTGTGGCAAGGTTTTCCTCATAGATTCCCTGCAAAAGATCCTCTACAGTCCATTGCCGGTCCGGGACCTGAACACGCCACGCCGGGGCGCGGTCAAAGGCAGCACGCTGACTATCTGTCAGATTCCGGCAGGTACCGGAATAGATATATGTGCCGTCAGACAGATGGGGCGCGTTAACACTGTGCAGCTGATTGCGGGTGCAGTAGCAGGGATACAGCAGTCCTGATGCCTGCAGCCGGTCAAAATATGCCTGATAAACGGCAGTCCGCTGACTTTGGGGCTGGGCTTCTGTGTCCCAGTCCAGTCCCAGCCACAGCAGATCCTCCCGCAGAAGCCGGGCGTTTTCAGGGCAGGTGCGCTGAATATCCAGATCCTCCATCCGCAGGATCATGGTGCCGTTCCGGCTGCGGACAGAAAGCCATGCGATCAATGCCGCGAATACATTGCCTAAATGCATCCGACCGGAGGGCGTGGGAGCGAAGCGTCCGATGGGAGCAGACATTAGGCGATCCCCCGGAAGCGCAGCAGCCAGTAGAGCACTACTGCCCCGATACACAGCGTGAGAAATACAGCCAGCAGGACCAGCCCCCGGTTACTTTTAGGCGGACAGAGCAGAGCCTCGCTGTAAGCTTCCGGAGACTCGTCTGTTTTGTCGGCATTGTAGGCACTGAAGCTTTTAGGTTCTTTTGCAGCCCGGTCAGAGCAGTCCTTAGGCGTATCCTCAGAATCTAAAGCCAGCAGGGCGGATTCCAGCCGGTGCAGGGTATCGTCCTTCTTGCGAGACATTGTTTTACCTCCCAGCGGTGTGTTGCTGCAGGTTTGTTCCCGCAGCCAAATTTTTCTTTATTTTACATAATAATTATGGATGTGTAAAGGATTTTCTCTTTCGGGACTTGTGAAATCACACCAAATGGTGTAAAATAACAGAAATTACAATGGGGGAAGAGCGGTATGGCGTTTGATCCGGAGCAAATGAAGAGACGGCGACAGCAGCGGGCGCAGCAGCGGGCAAAGCAGGCTGCTCAAAGGCGCAGGACGCTGACCGGCGTTTTGGCAGCAGTGGTGATTCTGTGTGTCTGTCTGGGACTGATTTTCCTGCGGGGACGCGGTCCTCAGGAGCACCCTGAACAGACCACAAACAGTATGCAGGATTCTACCCAGAAGCAGGAGTCATCCACCACCATCCATTTTGTAGCGGGTGGAGATCTGAATGTAACGGATGGGGTCGTTGCCTCCGGCGGCAGCGATTATGACTATACCGGCGTGTTTATGGACATTGCCCACTTGCTGGCAGACGGCGATCTTACAGCACTGAATTTTGAGGGCAACCTGTGCGGTGCGCCCTATGGGGCGGCATCTGCACCCATTGCGCTGGCACAGGCATTGGACCGGGCAGGCGTAGATCTTTTGCAGCTTGCAAATTCCTGTTCTATCAACCGGGGACTGTCCGGTCTGAAGGATACGATCAACGGCGTTCGCGTTGCCGGAATGGAGCCGCTGGGCGTGTATGCTACCCGGGAGGAAGCCGGGAAAGGAAAAGGCTACACCATATGCAATGTGCGGGGCATCAAGATCGGCGTGGTATCCTTTACAAAGGGTATGGACGGTCTGACACTGCCGGCAGACGGCACAGGCTGTGTTAATGTGCTGTATAAGGATTATGACAGCGTATATCAGGAAGTGGATACAGAGGGGATTACTTCAGTTCTGGACGCCCTGAACAAGGAAAAACCGGATGTAACGGTTGCGCTGCTCCATTGGGGCAGTGAATACAACGATACCATCAGCTCCAGTCAGAAACAGATCGTTTCCTTGCTGCAGAGCAAGGGCGTGGACGCTATTGTGGGAACCCATTCCCATTATGTGCAAAAGATGGAATACAACCCGGACACAGGCGCATTTGTAGCCTACTCTCTGGGAGATTTTTACGGAGATGTGCCCAGGGCAGGTACGGAGTATTCGGTCTTATTGGATCTGGAGATCACCAAGGATCATACCACAGGACAGACCAAGATCACCGGCTATGACTATACCCCTATCTTTACCGTTACCCAGGACGGACTTCCCCAGCGGGTGGTACGCATCCGGGAAGCCATGGCTGCGTGGGAAGCGGGGCATATCAATGCGGTGTCCAAAGAAACATATAATGCAATGGCTTACGCTCTGACCAGAATTGAGGCAAGAGTGGCGGGGAAGTGACTGTAACGGAACAGGAGCGCACAAGTGGGAAAGAAAAAATGGATTAAAGCACGCCATAAAGTCATTACGGAATTGGCACGGTGGGTGTTGTCACCTTATATCCGGTGGAAATACGGGGTGCAGGTGGAAAAATTCCGCCAGCAGGAACACCGGCCTTATCTGGTCCTGCTGAATCACCAGACTGCGTTTGATCAGTTTTTTGTGGGGATGTCCTTTCGGGGACCGGTGTACTATATGGCAACCGAGGACATCTTTTCTTTGGGCTGGGTGTCTGCTTTGATCCGTTATGCGGTTGCTCCGATCCCTATTAAGAAACAGACTACCGATCCCCAGGCTGTGAAGCACTGCATACAGGTGGCTAGAGCGGGCGGAACCATCGCCATTGCCCCGGAGGGAAACCGTACATATCACGGAAAAACCGTTTATATTAATCCAACCATCGCGCCTTTGGCCAAGAAGCTGAAGCTGCCCATCGCTCTTTATCGGATCGAGGGCGGCTACGGTGTGCAGCCCCGCTGGAGCGATGGGACCCGGAAGGGTAAAATGCGCGCCGGTGTCAGCCGGGTCCTCCAGCCCGAGGAGTATGAAAAGCTGACCAATGAGGAGCTTTACAGCCTGATCTGCACAGGGCTGGAGGTAAATGAAGCCCAATGCAGCGGAACATACCGCCATAAGGCATTGGCGCAGTATCTGGAGCGGGTGATCTATGTCTGCCCGGATTGCGGGCTGTCGGTTTTTGAGAGCGAAGGCGATCTGATCCGGTGTAAAAAATGCGGTATGGAAATCCGCTATCTGCCCACAAAGGAATTGGAGGGCACAGCCGGTCCGTTTCCCTTCCGTTTTGTGGCGGATTGGTATGAATATCAGTGCCGTTTTGTAAGCGGTCTGGATATCAGCAGGTTTAATAAAGAGCCTGCTTACAGGGATGAGGCGAAAATTTCCGAGGTGGTGGTATACCGCCGGAAAAATGAGCTGTATCCCAACGCGCAGATCGGGTTGTACGGCGACCGTGTTACGATCGGCGGGGAGCTGGAGCTGCCCTTTGAGCAGATCTATGCCATGGCAGTGTTGGGGCGCAATAAGCTCAACATCTATCATAAGGACCGTATTTATCAGGTCAAGGGTTCAAAGCGGTTTAACGCGCTGAAATACGTCAATTTCTATTACCGTTATACAAATATCAAAAAGGGGATCACAAATGGGGAATTTTTGGGAATTTAGCACATGGGGCTTTTTTAATCTTGTGGCAGTGCTGCTGGTGAGCCTGCTTTGCGCGAATGTGTTAAAAAAAGCATCCCTTTTTTGCGGAATTCTCTGATCCCCACTTCGGTGCTTGGCGGAGGCCTGCTGATCCTGGTGGAGGCTGTTTACAAAGAGATCACCGGTGAAATGCTGTTTGACACGGCATTTTTTGGAACGAACGGAACAAATACGCTGGAGCTGATTACCTATCATACATTAGCACTGGGCTTTATCGCCTCCGCGTTCAAAACCTCTGAGGGCGTTCTGACGAAAAAACGCACCGTCGAGATCTTCAATACCGGCATTACAACTGTATCCACCTACCTGATGCAGGCAATTTTAGGCTTTGGAATTTCTTTGATCGCAGCGTGGATTATACCCGGGTTCTTTAAGGCGGCAGGTGTGCTGCTGCCTTTCGGCTACGGTCAGGGTACGGGTCAGGCTTTGAACTATGGCAATATCTATGAGACAGAGTATGGCTTTGTGGGCGGAAAGAGCTTCGGGCTGACGATTGCGGCACTGGGCTTTTTAAGTGCCAGTATCGGCGGCGTGATCCACCTGAACATTTTGAAGAAGCGGGGGATGATCGCGCCTGTCAGCCGGCAGGAGGACTGCCTGAAATCGGAGCAGATCCAGTCTGATAACGAGATCCCCATGCAGGAAAGCATCGATAAGCTGACTGTCCAGATTGCGCTGATCGCGGTGGCATATCTGCTGGCGTTTGGACTGATGTATCTGCTGGGAAGCCTGCTGCCCGGAATGCGGTCGGTGATTTACGGCTTTAATTTCCTGCTGGGCGTGTTGACAACCACGCTTATCAAGCTGATTATGAGCCAGCTGAAGGGAAAAAAGGTGATCCGGAAGGAGTATGTGAACAACTTCCTGATGACCCGTGCCAGCAATTTCTTTTTTGACATTATGGTCGTAGCGGGAATTGCCGCCATTCGGCTCAGTGTCCTTGAAAACTACTGGGGCATAATCCTGATCATGGGTGTGCTGGGTATGGTCACCACCTACTACTATAACTACGTGATTGCAAAGACCCTGTTTCCGGCGTATGCACAGGAGCAGTTTTTGGCAATGTACGGTATGCTCACCGGCACAGCCAGCACCGGCATCATTCTGCTGCGGGAGATCGACGGAGACTTCAGAAGCCCCGCCTCGGACAATATGGTCTATCAGAACTTCCCTGCCATCGTGTTCGGGTTTCCGATGATGCTGCTGGCGACCCTTGCGCCGGAACAGCCGGGGCTGACGATGGTGCTGCTGGTGCTGTTTTTCTGCGCGATGAATATCGTGCTCTTCCGCAGCAAACTATTCAAAAGGAAAGCAAAGACCCGGTAAAAAGGGCGAAAGGGTCGAATTACTGAAAGTATTGGCAGTAAAAAAGTGGTTTATAAAAATTTTCCGGAAAATCCGGGATTGAGCCTTGACATTGATGGATTATTGTGCTAAAATCCTCTAGCTGAATCTGTCAGAAGTTCAAGGATTTGCGGGTGTAGTTCAATGGTAGAACACCAGCCTTCCAAGCTGGATACGCGGGTCCGATTCCCGTCACCCGCTCCATAGAAATGCGCCAGTAGCTCAGTTGGATAGAGCAACTGCCTTCTAAGCAGTAGGTCAGGGGTTCGAGTCCCTTCTGGCGTGCCACTTTTAAGTTCAGGCTTCGCCGGACTCGAACAATCAAATGCAATGCGGGTGAGCGTTGCCGGCGAGGGCTTGACCGAGCCGCTCCTTGATTAAGCGAGTCCCTTCTGGCGTGCCAAGCTTCCCTGCGGTCAGCAGTGAATAAGTAAAAGTTAATAGTGAATAAGTTACCTTTTCACTATTCACTCTTACCTCTTACTTCAACTATGGTGGGTATAGTTCAATTGGCAGAGCACCGGATTGTGGTTCCGGGCGTTGTGGGTTCGAGTCCCATTACCCACCCCATAAAACAGGAGATATCTTCGGATATCTCCTGTTTTTATATGGTATTTATTAGATAAAATCTTTGTTGCAACGGGAAATTATAAGCCGCTGGTGCGTTTGAGCTTCTCCAGTACTTCCTGAAAATAATCAGGAAGGGGTGCCACGACCATGACGGGCCGCAGGTCCCGGGGGTGTTGGAAGCATAGGATACCTGCGTGCAGGCATTGGCTGGTCTGTCCCAGCTCCGGTTTTTTGCGGCCATAGACCGTGTCGCCCAAAATGGGATGACCGATATGGGCCATGTGAACCCGGATCTGATGGGTGCGGCCGGTTTCCAGCTTGCAGCGCACATGGTTATAGCCCCGGTAACGGGCAATAACCTCCCAGTGGGTCACGGCATCTCGTCCGTTGCGGGCAGTGACGCACATCTTTTTCCGGTCTGTGGGATGACGCCCGATGGGCGCGTTTACAGTGCCGGAATCTTCTTTTAGATTGCCGCAGACAATGGCTTCGTAAGTGCGCGCCATGGTGTGATCCTTGAGCTGGGATGCCAGCATGGTGTGTGCCAGGTCGTTTTTTGCCACCGCTAAAAGACCGGAGGTGTCCTTGTCAATCCGATGCACGATGCCGGGACGCAGCTCACCGTTAATGCCCGACAGGTCATCACCCATAGCGTACAGCAGTCCGTTCACCAGGGTATCGTCGGTATGACCCGCCGCCGGGTGAACCACCAGGCCCTTGGGCTTGTTGATCACCAGCACATCAGCATCTTCGTAAACAATATCCAGCGGGATCTCTTTTGGGAGGATATCCACGCTCTTGGGTTCGGGGACGGACACACGGATCTCGTCGCCGGGCTGGAGTTTGTCATTCTTTTTGCCCGGTTTCCCCAGTCGCAGAACACAGCCCTCTTCCAGCAGCTTCTGCGCGCCGGAACGGCTTAACCCGTCTACAGAGCGGGCAAGAAAGGCATCCAGCCGTTCGCCGGGAATGTCAGCATAAAGGATCATTTTTTCTCGTCCTTCCAAAAGGCTTTGTTAAACAAGAGCAGATGGACCAACAGGGCAATGCAGCCGCAGGTGATAAAGCAGTCTGCTACATTAAATACGGGAAATTCCATAAATTCCAGTTCAATCATATCGACTACATATCCAAGCCGCAGCCGGTCGATCATATTGCCCAGACCGCCGGCATAAACGGCAGTCAGCAGCCAATGCTCCAGCCTGGTAAAACCCCAGCGGTTTGTTGCAAACTCCAGGATCAGAAACAGGGTAAAAACCGCAAAGATCAGAATGAACAGCCACTGCATACCCTTGAACGCGGAAAAGGCCGCGCCGGTGTTCTGCACATAGGTCAGCCGGAACAGACCGGAAATTCCCTCCAGTTGTCCGTGCAGGGGAATATTTGCCACGGTCCAGTATTTGGTAAACTGATCTAAAGCCACTGCCCCGACTGCCATCAGGACCAATAAAATATAGTGCATACAGGTTTCCTCCGTGGGATAAAGGTAAATTTATTTTAGCATTTTTAAGAAGAAAAGTCCAGTGAAATCCGATTTGCTGTTTGGAACAATAAAAAACCGCCCCGGGTATTCCCGGGACGATGCTCAAAGAGCCGTATGAAGATCAGCGGCGCAAAAATGCGTCCATACTGTACAAAACGGAAATTTTCGATTATAATAGTCTTTGCGCAACAAACAGCTGTCTGATAGAACAAAGTATATCAAAAAAACAGGAAATTACAATAGACAGTTATGACGATTTTTGCAAAATTGAACGGAAATTATTGGTGGAATTAACAATGAAGATCGGTTTTTATACCCTTGGATGCAAGGTGAATCAATATGAAACCCAGGCGATGGAGCAGCTTTTGCGGGAAAAGGGACATACAGTGGGCAGCTTTCAAGAGCCCTGTGACGGGTATATTATCAATACCTGTTCGGTCACAGCGGTGGCGGACAAGAAGAATCGGGCAGTGATCCGCCGGTGCCGCCGGGAAAATCCGGAGGCGACCGTAGGTGTTTGCGGCTGTTATCCCCAGCATGCGGCGCAGGCGTTGGAGGGCCTGGGGGTGGATGTGATTGGCGGAAGCGGCCAGCGGGAGGAATTTCTGGAGCAGATGCTCACAACCATACAGACCCGCCAGCCTGCCCGGGTGTTGGACGAGGCGCTCAAGCGCAGAGCCTTTGAGGTGCTGCCGGCAGGCAGCTTGGAGGGCAGAACACGGGCAATGCTGAAGGTTCAGGATGGCTGCGTGAATTTTTGCACCTATTGCATTATTCCCTATACCCGGGGACCGGTGCGTTCCGCGCCTGCAGAGCTGGCGGTGGAACAGGCAAAAATGCTGGAACAGCAAGGCTACCGGGAATTGGTTATTACGGGTATTGAGATCGCTTCCTGGGGTGTGGATCTTCCGGGGAAGCCTGCTTTGTGCACGTTAATCCGTCAGATCTGTATGGCAGTTCCCAAGCTGCGGGTGCGGCTGGGCTCGTTAGAGCCCCGGATTGTCACGGAGGAATTTTGCCGGGAGCTTTCTGCACTGCCCAATCTTTGCCCTCAGTTCCATCTGTCTATGCAGTCCGGCTGTGATACGGTGCTTGAGCGGATGCGCCGTAAGTATGACACGGCCCGGTATTTGGAAAGTGTACGGCTTTTAACAGAAGCGTTTCCCGGTTGCGCAATTACCACCGACATGATCGTGGCATTTCCGGGAGAGACGGAGGAGGAATTTGCCGAGAGCCTGGCGTTTATCCGCAAATGCGCCTTTGCGGATATGCACATTTTCCCCTATTCCCGCCGCCCGGGAACACCTGCCGACAAAATGCCCGGACAGCACAGCAATGAGGTGAAGGAGGCGCGCAGCAGACAAGCCATTGCTGTGGCGCAGGAGCTTTCTGAAGCCTATCGGCAATCCATGGTGGGAACAGTGCAACAGGTGCTGTTTGAGGAACAGGAGGGGGCGTTCTATACCGGACACGGACCCAATTATGTGAAAGTGTATGTCCGTGGTGCGGATCTGCACAATCAGATCCTGCCTGTGCAGATTACCGGTGTATTCCGAGATGGCGTTTTGGGGACACTGACCCAAGGGTAACTTTTGAAAATTTACATTTTAGGGGCAGACAACCGGAAGAAAATGTGCTATACTATAAAATGCAGAGGTATAAACCCTGCCGAAAATGCAGGAAAAGCAAATGAAGGAGGCGTTGCCTTTTGAAATATTGGCGTGGATATCTGGTGGCTGCGCTGGCGGCTGCAGGGATCTGGGGCTTGCGGGCATTTGCCCAATCCCACAGCGTCCTTGTGGATATGGTGTATCCCTATGTCAGTCGTATGATCCAGACGTTTTTGGCGAATTGGAGCGGCGGTGTCAGCTTTTGCGTGTGGCAAGTGCTGCTGATGCTGCTGATCGCTTTGGCACTTGGAAGCATTGTGCTGATGATCGTATTCAAATGGAATCCGATCCAGTGGCTCGGGTGGGTCTTGGCCTGCGCCGGTCTGATCGGGCTTGTGAACACCGGCGTTTACGGACTCAATGCTTATGCAGGTGACCTGACGCAGGATATCCGTCTGCAAAATGTAGAGTATAAATATACCCTCAGCGAGCTGGAGGCGGCGGCAGTATTCTATCGGGATAAAGCGAACCAGCTGGCGGATCAGGTCAGCCGGAACGACAGCGCAGAGCTTGCGTTCCCCGGTTTTTCAGAGCTGGCAGTACAGGCGGCAGAGGGCTTCCGGGTGCTGACCTATGAGCGATTCTATTCCGTGTTTGCCGGCTCGACAGTGCCGGTAAAGGAGCTGACAAACGGCTATTTTTCCTCTAAGGGCATTACCGGTGTGACTGTGGCACTGACCGGAGAGTCTGCTGTCAATTCCCAAATTCCGACAGTCTGTCTGCCCTATGCCATGTGCCATGAAATGGCGCACAGAATGAGCATTGCCATAGACCGGGATGCGGATTTTGCCGCGTTTATGGCGTGTGATGCCAACACCGCTGTAGAATTTCAGTATTCAGCGTACTTTATGGCGTTCCGCCATTGTTATGAGGCAATGAAATCCCTTGGACAGACAGAGCTGAGCAATTATGAAGCGGGCATTGGCAGCAATCTGCGGCACGATCTGGACAGCTATGACCGGTATTTCGGAAACAATCTGGACCTGGACAGTGAAGTGTGCGACCTGCTGGTGATCTGGCATATTGAAAAGTATGTGCTTCCGCTCCATCAGGAAGAAGAAAAAACATTCGATCCCAAGGATGAAGATGCTGTGGACCTGAGCGGGATCGTCAATGCAAAACCGAAAGAATGAACAAAATGTATGAAACACTGTCGACTGGGCTTCCCCGCCTTGGATTGGAACTGAATGAACAGACCAAAAAAACCCTGTGTGCCTTCGGTCAGGCAGTGGTGGAGCAGAATCAGGTGATGAACCTGACGGCGATCACAGAGCCGGAGCAGGTGGCAAAGCTCCATTTGCTGGACAGCCTGACCCTGCTGACACTGGAGGACCTGCGGGGAAAACGGGTGATCGATGTGGGCTGCGGCGCAGGCTTTCCCGGTGTACCCCTGAAGATTGCCTGCCCGGAGCTGCGCCTGACGCTGCTGGATTCCTTGGGGAAACGGATGCGCTGGCTGGAAACCTGCCTGCCGGAGCTGGGCGTGGAAGCGGAGTGTGTTACCGCCCGGGCAGAGGAAGCGGTGACAGAGCGGAGAGAGCAGTATGACTATGCGGTCAGCCGGGCGGTTGCAAGGCTGAACATCCTGCTGGAGCTGACAGCCCCGTATGTGAAGGTGGGCGGTTCTGTTCTCGCCATGAAGGGAACAGCAGCGCAGGAGGAATTGGCAGAGGCAAAAAATGCTATCCGCCGCCTGGGTCTGAAGCTGGAGCGTGTAGAAGAATTTCCGGTGGA
Source organism: Oscillospiraceae bacterium (assembly GCA_017436035.1). GTDB lineage: Bacteria > Bacillota > Clostridia > Oscillospirales > Oscillospiraceae > Faecousia. The sequence continues at coordinate 22,412 of JAFSDV010000011.1, forward strand.
CGGCACTGCCCATACGGTGATCGTGCTGCGAAAGATCGCGCCTACACCGTCCCAATACCCTCGCCGTTACGCAAAAATCAAACAGGCACCCCTATAAACTGCAGCCCGCCTCCGGGATTTTCCGGGGGCGGGCGTTTTTGCGATCCGCGGCAATGTTGTTGTATCTGCCTGTTTTTTGCAGGGGCGGCGATCCGCCGCCCGCGGGCGCACACAGTGCGCTCCTGCGAAAAGGACGGAACGATTACAAATAATACGGGCGGCGGATTGCCGCCCCTACATCCTGTATCGGTACGTCCTTCTTGTTGGGGCGACCATCGGTCGCCCGAAGCCATAACCATTCCGCAAACGCAACTACGGGCGGTGGATCTTCGCCCCTACAGATGCTGTTGGGCGTGCTGTTTTTTGCAACACGCCCAACATTTTTGTTGCACTATATAAAACTGCAGTTCGTGAAGATCGAACGTGCGGGCAAAGAGCAAATTGTAACAATGCACAATCAGGGTCAAAAACTTTGTTTATTATGCGGACTTGCTGGGGTGGGTATTGATGATGTAAAATATAAATGTAGGAGGTGTACGATGAAGAAATTGATGCGGATTACTATTTCTATTTTGGGCCTGATCGCAACAGAGGTCATTATATTTAATGCGGCGAGAATATTGTTGTACATCGCACATTTAGCCGATATTACTTAGATGATTTGGAAGTAGTATCCCCAGACTGTAAAACAGAGAACCGTCCCCTGTTTTCTTGACTGTATTACAAAAAAGAGCAAATCCGCCTGTGCGTGGATTTGCTCTTTTATTTATTCATATCTGGGTTGTTTGTTCTTCCCAATAGGTAGTCAACAGATACTTTGTGAAAATCTGCAATTCGGGTAAGCGTTACTGTAGGAATATCAATATCTCCTCGCTCGTAATTGCTATATACTCTCTGACTGCAGGATAGGATCTTCCCCATTTGTGTTTGTGTTAGATCCTTGTCTTCCCGCAGATTCCGGATCCTCGGATACAATGGCATAAAAGACACCGCCTTTGTGTTGGTATCTATATTATATCTAGAAAGTTTTTCGCTATTGACATATAGCGAGAATTTCGCTAAAATGAAGCATAGGCGTTGAAATAAATGCATATAAGATGACTTTGAAGTACAAACAAAGTGCATGAAAACTGTAGGGTGATTCTGTTGAAGCAGGTGAGATGAATGAATAGAAAAAGGTTTCGGTGCAGCTTTTTAAGCGTCTTGATATTTTGCAGTATGCTTCTCTCACTCACAGGCTGCCAAATGCAAGAAAAAGCGATGTCGGTGTCTTGGTTTGATACAGATGGCAGCCTGATAGATCAGGGATACACTGAAAAAGACTATGATCCTGCGAATAAGGAGCTTCCTGCAGACACAGAGTTGTGGCATTATACAGGCTGGACAGTTTCAAAATCCGGGAATTTAATCGTCTGCACGGCAACGAGGGTTAGTAAAACCCGTGTTGAATGGTACGATCATGACGGTAAGTTGCTGAAGGAAACCTATTTTACTGAGGAAGACGAAGAACCGACTTTTGAGCTTCCATCAAACAACGAGAAATGGACCTATGTGAATTGGAGCAGCAAAAAAAGCAGAAATGCCATTACATATACTGCTGAACGAAAGCCGAATGCATCATACTTTCAAGGGAATGTATTTCAAATTGTTGTATGGGACCAAAAAGGAGAGCCGGTCGGTACAGGGAGCGGTTTTGTTATCAATCGAGATGGGTGGTTTATTACCAACGACCATGTTATGCGGGAGGGTTTTTCTGCGACCGCCTTTTTTGACATCGAGGATTATTCGTCTGGAAGTCGGTATACGCAGCTGGAGGTATTGGGCGGAGCATATAACAGCGAAGACAAGGATATTTTCATAGGAAAACTGGAAAATTATCAAAAGATCCGGGATCACTACCGGGAAATAGAATTTACCACAACTTATGCAGTCGGTGAGACTTGCTACTCTGTGGGGTATCCAAATTCGTCAGTAAAAGTTGCGATCAATCAAGGTACAATCACAGAAGAATATTCTGATATTCATGATAAGATCAACGGAATCTATTATGTTTTATCTGATTGCTATATTGCACCCGGGAGCAGTGGCGGGATTTTGGTTAATGAGAAGTTTGAAGTCATCGGGATTACATCCATAGGCCTATACGCGGATACAGATAAGGATGTCTATGTTTCCGGGGGCTCTATTCCTACCTTTGTTTTTCAGTCAAGGCTTGCTTCATTAAGCACTTCGCAGTTGAAGACGCTGTCTGAGATCTATGATGGTGGGTCGTTATAGAAAAGTTATAAAAAGAGAGGAAGTTTTACGGTGAGTGAACAAACAAATCTGATGGAAAATTCGGAAGAAACAATTGCTGAGCAAGCTAAAGCATTAAACTGTTCCGCTTGCGGTGCTGAAGTCGCAGAGGGTCAAAAATATTGTGCTGCCTGCGGCAAAGAAATTTCTGTTCCGGAAGTCCAAGAGCCATGTGTTTGCGGTCATTGCGGTGCTCAGCTGCAGGAGACAGATCAATTCTGTACGCATTGCGGCAACCGAACTGCGGTAGCACCTAAAGCAGAAGAGGAGACTGTAAAGCAAGCGGCAAGTCAGAAAAAACCGAAAAAGAAAAAATTGTTGCCTGTTTTGGTTGCAGCTGGTTTGACTGTGGTTACAGTTATAATCATTGTGCTGTCTATTGCATTCAGGGAAACTCCTGTGGAATCCGTTCGTCTAAGCGAAACAGCAATCAAGCTATATGAAGAGGATACACAGAACATTTCCTGTGATGTATATCCGGATAACGCGACAGACAAAAACGTTCGGTGGAAATCCTCAGACAAAGGTGTAGCGGTTGTTGATGATTACGGCAGGATAACCGCAGTAGGAGCGGGCGAATGTACCGTTACTGCCACCGCAGGAGATGAAAGTGCGAAAATCGCTGTGACAGTTAAGAAAAAGCGTCCGGATTTTGAAGCTTTATATAACGGTTTGTCCGACAATTACGGATGGACGCTTGGCTCTGACGGGTCTTTCCTGTCAGCAGATACCAATGTGCTGAATTTGGATGATTATTCCAGAATGAGCATCTTATACGCGATTGAGGATATGAATAAAAAAATAGGACTGCCTGATTCTTTGTATAATGATATGCTGAAGACCACATGGTCAATGGGAAAACAACAGGAGTCATTTGAGGATATAGGTGTAAAGGTGACATGGACTTACCATCCGGATAAAGGTCTTGAGGTTACATATAAGTTGATCGATAATTAAAAGGTAAAAGCGAAGCTGCTTGTCAAGCGGCTTCGCTTTTTGCATGACTTGACAAGAAGGTTTGTCCGTGGTATGATCTGTTTAACTTTATAGGACAGTTCGTGACCATCCTGTCGGTAAACAAAACTAGGGATTGATGGGCGCAATGCGCTCATTTTTTGTTTGTGGGCGCGGACTGCGTCCGTTTTTTATTGGAGAGAGGACGATGAATAAGAAAACAAAGCTGCTTGCCCATGGGGCGCTGATTGCTGCAATGTATGTAGCACTTACCTATATGCAGAATTTTCTGATCCCCCATTCTACTTCTATGATGATCCAGTTCCGGGCATCTGAGGCGTTGTGCGTGCTGGCGTATTTTACACCGGCGGCGATCCCGGGGCTGACCGCCGGATGTTTGCTGTTTAATATCAGCAGTTCCGGAGCAATGCTTTTGGATGTGGTGGTTGGCAGCTTTGCCACGCTGTTGGCGGCAGTGGGTATGTACCTGTCCCGCAGCATCACAGTAAAAGGCTATCCTCTGCCGGGAATGTTCCTGCCTGCGGTTTGCAACGGATTACTGGTAGGCTGGGAACTGGACTACTATTTTGGCGGGGGCTTTTGGCTCAATGCGTTGTATGTGGCGATCGGAGAGGCGGCGGTTCTGCTGACACTGGGCAGCGGACTGTACTACGGGCTCAAGAGCCGGGGGCTGGACAGACGGCTGTTTCAGTAACCTGGCCCTTGATTTACCCGGATTTTGCCGCTATAATAATCCCAAAAGGTGAGTTCAGATGAAAGAGGTGCCGGTATGGATCAAAAAGATTACGCGGGTAATTATCTGGAGATCTCAACAGCAGCTTTGGAGCGAAACGCAAAGGCTGTGACGGAGTATGTGCAGGTTCCTGTGATCGGCGTTGTAAAATTCGACGGCTACGGCGTAACGCTGCCGGTGGCTGCCCGGGCGTGGCAGCAGGCGGGTGTGACCATGTTCGCAGTGTCCGAAAGCTGGGAGGCACTGGCACTGCGGGAGGCAGGCTTTACAGAGCGGATTCTGCTGCTTTCACCGGTGGCAGATGGGGAGATTTTGGAAAAGCTGCTGGCGAATAACATTATTCTGACGGTGTCAGATCTGAAAAACGCGATGTTTTATTTGGAGCACCGGGGCGCAGCGCAGCTGCGGGTCCACGTAAAGGTGGATACAGGAATGGGGCGTTTTGGCGTCCGCTGGACGGATGCGGAGCAGCTCCGGGCGATCTATAAAACGGAGGGTCTGCAGATCGAGGGAATCTTTTCCCACTTTGGAAAGTCCTTTGAAAAGAACTATAAGCGCACCGCACAGCAGCTGGACCGCTTTTTGAAGGCGGTGGAGGCGGTGGAGCAGGGGGGCTTTAAGCCCGGTATGCGGCACATTGCCAACAGCTGCGCGGCTTTGCGTTTCCCCGAGACCCGTTTGGATGGAGTGCGGATCGGCTCTGCGCTGGTGGGCGCACTCCTTGCGCCTGTGCCGGTGAAGCTGGAAAAGGTCCACGCCTTTAAGGCGCAGGTGGTGGCACGGAAAACCTTGCGGAAAGGGGATGCCACAGGCTATGCATCTGTGTGCAGAGTTAAAAAGGATACCGATGCGATCGTGGTTGCCATCGGGCAGGAGCACGGCTTCGGGATGACCGGCGCGCCGGATCCTTATCCGCTTTTGGACTTTGCGGTGTATGTGTACCATTTACTCCAGCGGTATTTGCGCCCGCCCTGTGTGACGGTGGACGGTAAAAAGCTGCCCCTGATCGGTCGGGTCGGCAGCCAGTATACCCTCTTTGATGCCACCGGCGTGGAGGTGCAGCCCGGATCCTATGTAACGGCGAACATCTCCCTGCTTCACTGCAGCAGCCGAAGAACCTTTGAATAGAACAGATGAAAAGCGGCAGATCGTCAAATCTGCCGCTTATTTATATTGTATAGGTGTGTATAATCCGGAGCAGATGTGTGCATACTTGGAGAAAACCGAAAAGGAGTGGTTCTGTGAAGGTACAGGATATTATGAGCCAGCAGGTTATCGGAATCGATCCGGATGAAACCGTAGAGGTGGCGGCAAGACAGTTTGCCCAGTATAATATCGGCGCGCTGCCTGTTTGCGGCAAAGACGGAAAGCTGTGCGGTCTTGTTACAGACCGGGATCTGGTGACCCGGTGCGTGGCGGCGAACCGATCCCCCGCCAACACAAAGGTTCGGGATGTGATGACCAGTCAGGTGGTGTCCGTCAAGCCGGAGATGGAGATCGGCGTGGCGGCGCACCTGATGGGCAGACAGCAGATCCGCCGGCTGCCGGTGACGGAAGAGGGGCGTCTTTGCGGAATGATCAGCCTTGGAGACCTGGCAAGCAGAGAAGAATGTGCCATGGATGCGGCAGACGCATTGACTGATATTACCAGCAATATTTCGGAACGCTGATGCCTTGGAAAAATTTTTTTAGATTTCGCAAAAAAGTGCTTGACAAGTGGGCTGGAATGTCGTATTATTAGCGGGCTGTCGCAGTCAGGACCCCTTGCAGGGACTGAAAAAAGAGCTAAAAAAAGCAAAAAAGTTCTTGACAAATGGTAATGTCTGTGATACCATAATTTGGCTGCGCAATGAACGGCAACCGCCAGGAGTGCAGCGACTTCTGTACCTTGTAAATTGAATAACGCAAAGACGAACAAACACCTTGACAATAAATGGATTGTTTAAGCGTTTTAGAACGAATAACAGCCAACGAAAATTCTTGAGTATATTTGCTAGACGAATTACTTGAAAAACGATTTTA
>JAFSDV010000034.1 GCA_017436035.1 Oscillospiraceae bacterium
AAGAAGTTTTCGGCGTTTCCGCCGCTGCTGCTGCTGTTGCTGCTCCCGCTGCTGGCGGTGCTGCTGAGGCTGCTGAAGAGAAGACCGAGTTCGACGTCATCCTGAAGGATGCCGGCGCTTCCAAGCTGAACGTCATCAAGGTTGTCCGCGCTGTTACCGGCCTGGGCCTGAAGGACGCTAAGGATCTGGTTGACAACTGCCCCAAGACCCTGAAGGAAGCTGTTTCCAAGGAAGATGCCGAGAAGATGGTTGCCGAGCTGAAGGAAGCTGGCGCCGAGGCCGAGATGAAGTAATTTTACTTCACTTATACACAAAGAACAGCCGCCGGTATCATACTGGCGGCTGTTTTGTCTTTCTCTGATTGGATTGGAGGCACTATGGAATCGATCATTCAATATTTTAGCACCATTGATCTGGATTACGAAGGAATGCTCAAAACCGGCTGTATCCTATTGCTGGGCACACTGCTGATCAGCGTATTCGGCCGATTCATTTTTGGTAAAAAATCCGCATTAAATAACGCTGTTTCTTCCGCGATTGGAATCCTTTTTCTTTATGCACTGACTGTAGTACTGAAAAGTGCTGGTGCCCAGTTCGAATCATGGACTGCTCCCCTGCCCTTTGTAACGATCTCCGGCAGCACACTGCATCTGTTCTCATTTACAGGTGCAGATTATACCTTGATTTGCGCCGAAATTCTGAGCATGGTCATCCTGTCCTTTTTGGTCAATCTTGTGGATGCCTGGCTGCCCAGCGGCAAACATCTGCTGAGCTGGTTGTTTTTCCGTTGTCTGACTGTTTTGATCGGTTTGCTGTTCCATTTGATCGTTACCGGTCTATTCACCAAATACTTACCAGAAGGGATTATAACCTACGCACCACCGATCCTGTTGGCAATATTGGCTCTGATGCTTCTAACCGGTGCTCTGAAGATCGTTGTAGGGGTGCTGCTTTCCACTGTAAATCCTCTAATCGCCGCGCTTTACACCTTCTTTTTTGCCAATATAATCGGAAAGCAAGTTACAAAGGCCGTTCTGACCACCACGCTGCTTGCAGGATTGGTCTGCCTGCTGCAATACGCAGGGGTATTTTCACTTTCCGTCGCCTCAGCAGCACTGATTGCTTACATTCCCTTTTTGCTGATTCTGATTGTCTTGTGGTACATGGTCAATCATAAGCTATAACGACATCCGTACTGGAGTAACAGGGTTTGGAAGAAAATTTCTTCCAAACCCTGTTTTTTCGCATTTTTTTCTTTACAAATTCGAGGAATGTATTATAATAGGAAAGTAAAAGAAACGCACATTTTGTGTTTTTCTACGTGAATTTGTTTTGATTGGAAGTGTTTGTATGGGCCGGATGTTTGGTACAGTTTCAATAGGTCTTCGCGCCCCCATTATTCGCGAGGGAGACGATCTTGTAAGCATCGTTACCGGGTCTGTTTTGGAAGCAATGAAAGAAGACGGTCTGACCCCCCGCAACCGGGATGTGGTTGCTATGACCGAAGCGATCGTTGCTCGTGCTCAGGGTAACTACGCAAGTGTAGAAGATATCGCGCAGGATGTTCGAGCAAAGTTCGGCGGTGAGACCGTTGGCGTGATCTTCCCCATCCTGAGCCGCAACCGTTTCGCCATTTGTCTGCGGGGCATTGCTAAAGGATGCAAGAAGGTCATCCTGATGCTCAGCTATCCCTCCGACGAAGTAGGTAACCACCTGATCGACTGGGATATGATGGACAAGCATAATGTCGACCCTTACCGGGATGTGCTGACAGAAGATCGTTACAGAGAGCTGTTCGGCTACATCAAGCACCCATTTACCGGCGTTGACTATGTAGAGTACTACTCCTCCCTGATCCGCGAATGCGGTGCAGAGGTTGAAGTGATCTTTGCAAACGATCCCCGGGCGATCCTGAAGTATACCAAAAATGTTTTGAATTGCGATATCCACACCCGCGCCCGCACCAAGCGGCTGTTGAAGGAAGCCGGTGCAGCGTGTGTATACGGCCTCGACGAGATCATGAACGCTCCGGTTAACGGCAGCGGCTACAATGCCCGTTACGGTCTGCTGGGCTCCAACAAATCCACCGAGGACAAAGTCAAGCTGTTCCCCCGGGACTGCCAGGACCTTGTCGAAGCCATTCAGGCAAAGCTTCTGGAACTGACCGGAAAGCATATCGAGGTCATGGTATACGGCGACGGCGCATTTAAGGACCCCGTCGGTAAGATCTGGGAGCTTGCTGACCCGGTCGTTTCCCCCGCTTACACCGCAGGTTTAGAAGGAACACCCAATGAGCTGAAGCTGAAGTATTTGGCAGACAACGATTTTGCCGATCTGTCCGGTGAGGCTCTGCGGGATGCCATTAAGAATAAGATCCAGCAAAAGGACGGCTCCAGCCTTGTCGGTAATATGGCTGCACAGGGCACTACCCCCCGCCGTCTGACTGATCTGATCGGCTCTTTGTGTGATCTGACCTCCGGGTCCGGCGACAAGGGCACTCCCATCGTCTATATCCAGGGATATTTTGATAACTATACCAACGAGTAATCAAGCACTGATCGGGCTGACAATGTCAGCCCGATTGTATTTTATGTTCCCAGTATGACCGCATATTAAAAGGCGCATTGCAGTTCATTTTGCAATGCGCCCTTACCTGTTAAATTCTTTGCTTATAATCGCAGTGGGGACATTGGGGATAATCAAAGTCATGTGTCTTGCCGCAAGCGGGACATTTCACTTGCGGTATCCCTTCTGCGTTAACGTATACGATCTCAGTGTCCTCCTGCACGAACGACTCTGTACTTTCCATCTCTGATCCATCATCTGAATAAGGCAGAAAGAATTCCAGTCTTCCACATTTTTTGCAGCTATAAACATCCATCTCAAAGCCGCCGCGGAAATTGAAATTCAAATTGCCTACCCATGCGCCTGATTCGCCCTTTTGAAACTTTTCACGCATCAAAAAGCGCATAGACTCTTGACAGCGTAAGCATAGAATCTCTCTCATTATGCCTTCTCCACAGCGGCAATCACATCTGCTACCGCGTCAGTATCCACTGTTTCTATCAATCCACAGTCGCAGCACTCTGCCACCTTCGGATCGATGGGCAGTCTGGCCAGTACCGGCAGACCGAACTCGGCAGCAACCTGATCCAGCTTGCTTTGACCGAATACCTGGATTTTCTTGCCGCAATCGGGACATTGGAGATAACTGTAGTTCTCAACAAAGCCCAATACGGGAATATGCATCATATTTGCCATCTTTACTGCTTTAGACACGATCATAGATACCAGATCCTGAGGACTGGTAACGATCACAATACCGTCAACCGGCAGGCTTTGGAACACTGTCAGAGGCACATCTCCTGTTCCGGGAGGCATGTCCACAAACATAAAGTCCACATCTTCCCAGATCACATCTGTCCAAAACTGCTTAACTGCTCCGGCGATCACCGGACCACGCCATACTACCGGATCTGTATTGTTATCCAACAATAGATTGATAGACATCACCTGAATACCACCCCGGGTTACCGCAGGATATAAGCCATCCTCTGTTGCCCCCTGGCACTCAGTCACGCCAAATGCTGTAGGCACTGAAGGACCGGTGATATCCGCATCCAATACAGCTGCGCGCTTCCCTTTCCGTGCCATAGCAACTGCCAGCATGGAGGTTACAGTGGATTTACCCACGCCGCCTTTGCCGGAAACTACCGCAATCACCTTTTTTACACTGGACTTGGGATTTAACTGCGCCAGCAGACTTTCCTGCTTGCGGTCTGCACAGTCTGAACCGCAGGTTGAACAATTCCCGTTACAAGAACTCATTGAAAACGCTCCTTATTCTTTACTCTTTCCGTATTATAGGTCTGTTTATTAAAATAGTCAATCTTTATTCTTGGGCAGATTCCCACTGTTCCATCAGATCCAAAAGCAACGTCTCAGCTTCTTCTTTCTCTGACAAGAGCCTGCTCAACTCCTGATAATCCATAGCGGCAGCTTCGATCTTTACATCATATTGCGCAAGAATGTCTTCCTGCTTGCTAATTTCCCGTTCCAAGCGCCGGATCAGCTTATCTGTTTCTTTAGTTCCACCCTTTGGTTTATCTTTTTTGAGCTTTACTTCCGGGATCGCGGCAGGCTGAGCAGCCGCTTCATGCTCTAATATGGAACGGTATTTTGTATATCCGCACTTAAAGTCCCGAATTGTTTCATCCTCCAAATGCCAAATCCGCTCCGCAAATTTCTCAATGAAATACCGATCGTGGGACACAAACAGCAGCACGCCCTCAAACTCTTCAATTGCCGCCTCTACCCACTCCCGTGATGCAATATCCAGGTGATTTGTGGGCTCGTCCAAAATCAGCAGATTGATTTTTTCGTCCATCAGCATACAAAGCCGCATGCGGGACTGTTCGCCGCCCGACAGGTTTCCCACGCTTTTGAACACATCCTCACCCTGAAACAAAAACGCGCCCAAACGGTCACGAGCGGCCTGAGGGGTGCAGTTTTTTTCGTAAAGCATTGTATCGTACAGGCTGCGCTCCGGATGTTCAAAGTGAATAATTTGGGGTAAATATCCCCATTTTACTGTGGGACCAAACTGAATCTTCCCCTGACAATTCTCCTCCCCAAGCAAACACTTAATGAACGTAGATTTGCCGGTACCGTTATCGCCCAGCAGGGCAATTCGCTCCCCGCCCTCCACAGTCAGCTCTACATTCGAAAACAAGGTTCGTTCACCAAACGATTTCGTGACATTCTTCAACTTGAACACCACATCGCCCGAAAAATCTTTTTCACCAAAAGCGGCGTTCATGGTTTTTTCCTTTGTTGGGCGTTTTGTTTTCTCAATACGCTCCATACGGTGCTGAATAGACATTGCCCGGCGGTACAGCGTCCGGTTGTTAATGCCCCACCCCTTCATTCGCTCCAACGTATAGCCCAGCTGACGAAGCTTCGCCTGTTCCTGTTCGTATTGCTTCATCTGCAAATCAAAGCGCGCCTGTTTTTCATTGATATAAAAAGAGTAATTACCGGAATAAAATTCTGCATGTCCATCAGTGATCTCAATGACCCGATCGGCTACCTGATCCAGAAAATACCGGTCATGGGATATAACCAAAACCGTTCCCTTAAAGCTGTTAATATATCCCTCCAGCCACTCCACGCTTCGCAGATCCAAATGATTCGTCGGCTCATCCAACAGTAAAATATCCGTTTTTTCCAAAAGAAGCCGACCCAAATTCATCCGTGTCTTTTCACCGCCGGACAAGCTGCTGAAGGTCTGCGCCCGTTGTTCAGCAGTAATGCCCAAGCCGTTACAGATCTTATCCACCTGTACATCCATCTCATATCCGCCACCGGACTGAAAACGGTTTGACAGATCGTCGTATTCACGGAGCTGTGCCGGACTTGTGTTAAGCACCATCTGCCGCTCCAGCTCCTCCATCTTCCTTTTTATTCCAAGCAAATCCCGAAACGCTGACCGCAGCACATCCTCAACGGTATATGCTGCGGGAAACTTTGGAATCTGAGAGATCATACCCAACCGCTTATGGGGATTAACGAACACTTCACCATCATCGTAATCCATTTCACCGGTAAGAATCTTGAACAGAGTCGTCTTTCCGCAGCCATTACGGCCAAGAACTGCCACGCACTCCCCTTCATGAATATCAAAAGTCAGATCCTCCAGTAAATTTTCGCCGATAACAAAAAACTTGGTTAAATTTTTGACCTGTATATCGATCATTCCAACACATCCATCAGCTTATATAGTTCATCTTTTGTATACAGAAGATTCAACACCTGCAGCAACCCGTTGCTGGACATATGCTCCGGCAGCTCCAGCGCTTTCAGTAACGCCAGTCGCCTTGCTTTGCTGTCAGGTCCTCCGGACAACCCCAGATTGAACATATCCATTTTAGTAATGCCGGTTCCCTGGTGTAGAGCTTCTTCCCCTGCAACTGTTGCACCGGCCCTGCGAAGGCAGTCCTCGATTACCTGCGGTGTCATACCCTCGACACCCAGCTTGCCCTCCTTGCCGGGTGCTGATTTGCGCCGTTCTTTTCCGGGAATATCCGGTATATACGCATGTTTTAGAAATTGCGGTTCTATGGCACTTTTCAAATAATTACGGATCACGAAGCCTGCCCCGTCAGAATCTGTAAAGATGATCAGACCCCGCTTTTCTGCTACCTGACGCAGCAGCTTCAGCTGCTCTTTGTTTTTCATAATGCCAAAGCCGGATGTTTCCAAAATAGGCGCGTCTACAATCTGTGAAAGAGTATTTTTATCATAGCGACCCTCTACGACGATTGCCTCACGAATTTTAATCACGCTGCGCCTCCTGTGCGATCTGCATTAGCAAAAGCTCCAAAAGCCGCTCCGGTTCATCGTAAGAGGTTTTTATTCTCCGGTCGGTTTCTAAGACCAACTCCGAAACGCACTGATAGAAACGAGCAGAAAACTGCCTGGCGGCAGCAATGGTCTTTCGGGCGGGATAATCACGCATACCCGTCAACCGCATCAAATCCTCAGCGTTTTTGCCGCTGTCCAGCAGAATCCTTGCCGTTCCCAGCTTCCGGAAATGGGCACCGATAACACCCAATATTGCCAAAGGCTCCTCCTGCATCTTCAGAAGCTGATGCAGCATATTCAGTGCCGTTGCACCATCTCCACGGGCCAGGTAATCCGTGATCTGAAAGACAATCGCATCCAAAACAGGCTCTGTCACAGCATCGATATCCGCTTTGCAAATTTCATCTGCACCGGAATACGCGCAAATTTTAGAGATCTCTCCGGCTAAAGCCGTCATTGTGCCGCCGGTAATATCTATCAGATAGGCACACAGCTCCTGGCTGATTCTCTTTTTATTCGCCGCAAAATGCCGCATTGTCCACGCAACTAAATCCCGTAATTGCTGCTTTGGAAATTCCACAACCGTTCCATAGCGGGTTACCGCGTCCGTCAGCTTTTTATACCGTCCGTCCGGCTTCCACTGAACGGTTTCGTAGGTAAATACCACTGTGCAGTATTCAGGAATATCGGAAATGATCCCCATCATTCTTTCCCGTTCAGATTCAGAAAGGCTGAATATATCAATATCATCGACCCAAACCATGGTCGTTTCCGCCATCATCGGCAGGTTCTCCACGGCATTTTCAAACTCCTGCACATCAAAGTTTTCAGCAGTCAGCTTATGAAAATTAAAAGACTCTGTCAGCTCATCTACCAGAATTTTGCGCAGCTGTCCCAAATAATACTGCAGCAGAAAGACTTCTTCCCCATAGAAAAAATACAGTCTATCCGGACGCTTTTCCCGAATTGCTGATTTCAGCAGCTGCAATGTATCAAGCCGCTCCTGTTCTTGTTTCTTCGCCATGGCTTCACCCCCTGATCACAATCGTTCCATTCAAATCCGTTCGCCGGATCATACATCCAAATAAGTTTAATCTTTCCAACACATCCGCCGACGGGTGGCCGTAGGAATTTCTTTGACCCACAGAAATAATTGCCGCTGACGGATTTGTCTTATTCAACAGTTCCATACATGTCGCGTTATTTGAACCGTGATGCCCCACGACCAAAACCTCCAGCTTCGGCAGGTCCACTTGCTCCATTAACTTCCGCTCACCTGCAGCATCCCTGTCTCCGGTAATCAGTATATCACAGTTTTCCGGTTGAAACAAGACGCATAAACAGCTTTCATTGTCCGTCGCTGCTGTTTCCGAAGCATACAGCGTCACTGGCGCATTCTGGATTTGTGTGATTGACTCCGGTCCAATCCAAATAATTTCATCTTCGAACTGGGTCTGTAACGCAGCACGGATCCCGCCGGTATCCTCTACATCCGGTAGATACAGCTTATCCGCGGGTAATCTTGACAGCAGCAGTAACATTCCTGCTGCATGGTCACGGTCATAGTGGGTCAGGATCACGCCATCTAACCGACTGACGCACTGAGAAAGAAGCAATTCTGCCGCTGCGTCCGCTGCATATTCAGCCGAAGCTCCGCCGCAATCCACCAAGTAACGCTTATTCTGATATTGCAGTAGAATACACTGCCCCTGTCCTACATCCAAAACCGTCATCCTGTATTCATCCAGCATTGGCTCTGCCCAGGATGCAGCAACACAAACGAGCAACGTTGCAGTAAGGCAGCAACCAAATACAAACGGCCGCTTCTCTTTTATAAATAAGAATACTGCAAACAGAACATAAGTGAAAATCAACCACGCAATGATGTATGTACTGCATGTATACACTGCCGCCAAAGGAAATGAAGCCAGTGTTTTTGCAGCAAGCAATACATATCGGATGAGCCACGCGGTACACCACGCAATAGCACTTCCAACCGGCAGGCAGATCGCACCAACCATACAGGAAAACATAATGCCATAAAAGATAAACGAAATCACCCAAAGTGTCAGCAGGTTGGTCACAATTCCGATCAAACTCACAGACCCAAAATACCACGCACACAGGGGCACTGTGGTAGACATAGCACTAAGCGTCACAGACACAGAACGACAATCCATCGAGTCAGTCGCGCCCGTAAAGACCTCCCTTTCGCCGGTCCAAACCGTCTTTTATCTAAAAGATAGCTGCTGATCCTTCCGGAAAACAGGAAAATACCAACCATACATCCCACAGAAAGCTGAAAACTAACAGCGGTAATCGTCAGCGGATTAACCGCAAGCATCACCAGCACCGCAAAGCTCAGCGCAGTAGGCGGATCGTATTCCCGATTAAACAGCAGTGCCAGGATCATCAATCCCTGCATAATACACGCCCGGTTAACAGAAGGCGTAAACCCCGCTATCCCCGCAAAAAGCAGCAGCACCGGAATCCCCAACAGTGCAGTCAAGCCCCTGCGTTTCCCTGCCAGCATAAACACCAAAGAGAATAAGATGGATACATGCAGGCCAGATACCGCGATCACATGGCGAATTCCGCTTGTCTGAAACGCGGTATCCTCCTCATAGCTCAGAAGGCTGCTGTCTCCAAGCAGCAGTGCCCGGGCAAAGCCCAACACGTCCGACGGAAAAAGCTGATCTAAAAGCTCCTTGATATTTTTACGTAAAACAGCCGCAAAATAACGGACAGGGATATCATCGCACTGTACAATCTCAGGTGCATCCGTACTGTACGCGAGCAAGAAGATGCCTTTGCCCTGATGAAAGGTGGGCTCACGATCTCCACTGCCAACCGTGCAGCGCAGCTTGAAGCTTCCACACACCCGATCACCGGGTTTCAACGGGACGGTTTCATCCAGGTATACCCGTATATTACACGCAGTTCCGTCCACTGTTGCAGTACCATCTGCCGCAATTCCGTAACCAGCAGAATAGCTGTAATCCGTTAATTCAACGCTTAAAACAACCGTCTGCTGATCCAATTGGCGAATATTGGAAAGATACAGCCGGTCAAATCCAAATTGAAGGATCAATCCAACAGCACAACCAAGCACAGAAACAGCCAAAGCCTTTTGCCATATAGTCTTGCAAAAAAACAGCCCTACTGCACAGGCAGCACAAAACAGTGCCAAAAGCAGCATCCACACGCCGCAGGTCCCATATACACCGATCGCTGTTGCTGCTGTATATCCGATCACAAACCACATCAGCTTCCGCATAGGCTTTTCCACCACCTTTTGCAAAAAGACGCTGCCGCGGGCAGCGTCTTTTTAACATTAGAGCTTCGATGCTACAAAATCATCCACCATCGCCAGGGCATCGTCAATCTTATTGATATCCTTGCCGCCGCCCATAGCAGAATCCGGCTTTCCGCCGCCACTGCCGCCGCAGGCAGTACAGACCAGCTTCACTAAATCGCCGGCCTTAATGCCTTTTGCTACCGCATCCTTACCGCAGACAGCAAGGAATGTAATCTTACCCTCATTGACGCTGGACAGAACAGCCACAACGTCAGAAGCCTTGTCCCGCAGCGTATCGCCCATTTGGCGCAGCTTGCCTGCATCCGCATCAGCCACATTGGCTGTGATCACATGGAAGCCCCCAACAGTTCTTGCGCCGAACAAGAACCGATCTGCCTCGCCGGCAGTCTCCCGTGCCTTAATGGATTCAATCGTCTTCTTCAGGGTCTTGATCTCCTCCACCTGACTTTCCAGTTTGGAAGCCAGCTCAGCAGGCTTGGTCTTCAAAATGGCACAGGCATCGTATACCCGCTGACGGGCAAGCTCCATCTCCGCAAGACACGCCTTGCCGGTAATTGCTTCGATTCGACGAACACCGGATGCCACGCTGCCCTCGCTCTCGATTCGGAACGGACCAACCTTTGCGGTATTGTCCAGGTGTGTGCCGCCGCACAGCTCAATAGAATAGCCACCCATATTGACCACGCGGACAGTATCACCGTATTTCTCGCTGAACAGTGCCATCGCGCCCATTTCCTTTGCCTGCTCAATAGGCATTTCCCGCACATCGACGCAATAACCTTCCAGCACCGCAGTCTGCACAATAGAATCGATTCTTGCCAGCTCTTCAGGCGTCACAGCAGAATAATGGGTAAAGTCGAAGCGCAGACGGTCAGGCTCTACTAAAGAGCCGGCCTGATGCACATGATCACCCAAAACGGTTTTCAGGGCCTTCTGAAGCAGATGGGTGGCAGAGTGCGCGCGCATGATCGCTTTCCGACGCTCCACATCAATGGACGCACAGACCACATCATCTGTCTTGATCATGCCGCGGACCATCTTACCGCTGTGCAGATACTTTCCGCCCTTATCCTTCTGAACATTGGTAACTTCAAAACGGCTGTCGCCGATCAGGATCACACCGTGATCAGCAGTCTGACCGCCCATTTCCGCATAGAAGGGTGTTTTGTCCAAAACAACAATACCTTCTTCGCCACCGGTAATGGTACCGGTGACCTCATCACCTACACAGACGGCCAAAACCTTGGCCTCGCAGACATTCACATCATAGCCGACAAATTTGGTAGGCGTAGGATCCAACCCCAGGTCAATACCGGCCCAGCCCAGGTCGCCCAAAGCCTTACGGGCCTCACGGGCGCGGACCTTGTCCTCTTCTCTCTGGCGGTGGTACTCGTCCATATCCACGCACATACCCTCATCCTCTACCATTTCAACGGTCAGATCAATGGGGAAGCCGTAGGTCGCAGCCAACAGGAACGCATCAGCACCGGAGAAGACAGTTTTGCCCTCTGCCTTATGCTCAGCCATTTTGGCGTTAAAGATCGCCATACCGGTATCAATGGTCTTGGCAAAGTTCTCTTCTTCGATCTTGACAATCCGGATAATATAATCAGCACGCTCCCGCAGGTAGGTGTAGTGGCTCTCGTTTTCCTTAATAACTGTCTCAACCACCTGATACAGGAAAGGATGGTTTACACCCAGCAGCTTGCCGTGACGGGCAGCCCGGCGCAGAAGACGGCGCAGAACATAGCCGCGGCCCTCGTTGGAAGGCAGAACGCCGTCTGCGATCATAAAGGAGGAAGCACGGATATGGTCGGTAATAACCCGCAGACTCACGTCAGTCTTCGCGCTTTGACCATAGGACGCACCGGTAATAGCTGTTACGTGGTTTGTGATGTTCATAACCGTGTCTACATCAAACAGGCTGTTTACATCCTGACAGACTACTGCCAAACGCTCCAGACCCATACCGGTATCGATATTCTTCTGAACCAGCTCTGTATAGTTGCCGTTTCCGTCATTGTCGAACTGGGAGAACACATTGTTCCAAACTTCCATATACCGGTCGCAGTCGCAGCCTACGGTGCATTCCGGCTTGCCACAGCCGTATTTTTCGCCCCGGTCATAGTAGATCTCAGAGCAGGGACCGCAGGGACCTGAGCCATGCTCCCAGAAATTATCTGCCTTTCCAAAACGGAAAATGTTTTCTGCAGGAATACCGATCTCCTTATTCCAGATCTCAAAGGCTTCCTCATCGTTTTCGTAGATAGACGGATACAGCCGATCCTCCTCCAGTCCAACAACCTTGGTCAGGAACTCCCAGCTCCAGGCAATCGCCTCATGCTTAAAGTAATCACCAAAGGAAAAGTTGCCCAGCATCTCAAAGTACGTGCCGTGGCGGGCAGTTTTTCCGATGTTCTCAATATCACCGGTACGAATACACTTCTGACAGGTACATACTCTGCGGCGGGGCGGCTCTACCTCGCCCTTAAAGTAAGGCTTCATCGGTGCCATGCCAGAGTTGATCAGCAACAGGGACTGGTCGTTTTGGGGGATCAGGGAAAAACTGGGCAGGCGCAGATGGTCCTTACTCTCAAAGAAGCTCAGAAACATCTCACGCAGCTCGTTAACGCCATATGCTTTTTTTGCCATTGGATTTACCTCCATCATATTATACAAATGAATAAACGCCGCCCCCGGTATAGGGGCGACGTCAATCGCGGTACCACCCTAATTCGCCGCAACAGCGGCATCTTAGCTGCTCTGTAACGGGAGCACCCGTCCCGGTCCTCCCGGGCGGCTTGAAAGTGGCTGAAAGAAGGGCTTGCAAGGGGCTTACACCGTCTCCCCTCTCGCTTGGCAGACCTGATTCCTTCTGGCTTTCGCACTGCATTTGCAATATCTTCAATATTCTATCACAAAAGGAGAAAAAGTCAACTGTTTTCCACGAAAAGCACCTTTAAGTATTAAAGCAAAAGCTTTTTAATAGTAATCATAAACTTTCTAACAGGTTCTTGACGTCGATTATATCCTATGATATATTATAATAAATTAACAAATGCGGTGATAACAATATACCGGTGCTTATAATTGTGTTAAACATTATTAGGTATTAATTAGTTTTATGTTGCAGTCAGGAGGGATTCTTTATGAAAAAAAGTGTTGTTCTAATTTTAACTGTTCTGCTATGTGTGACTGTGGCATCCTCGGCGGCATATATATACCACATGAATCATCGCGAGAAAACCATAATGGTTGCTACCACGCTCCCGATTTGTGAGGTAACAGAAAAAGTCTATTCAGATGATTACTACTTAAACATTAAATTGGATAGCTGGTATCAGGAGGAGTATAAGCTGCCGTCTGATACGATCCTGGTAAGAACCACAAAATCCGTTTTTGAACAAGTGACAGCCGGAAAAGATTACATAGGCGTATGTGTTGAAATCATTCTTCCGGATGATTATCTGCGAGCAGATGTTGGTGTGCTTATAAGAGAAAACCACACTGCTTGTTTTAAGATCATCTCGCTGACAAAGGCAGGAAACATACGCATAGCATAAAAGGTCGTTTGCCCGTACGCGATTTGCGTACGGGCAAACAGTCTTTTTGTATATAAATACTAAATATGCGCTTCAAGCCAAGCCTTTAACGCCTGCCGACCTTCCTCGCTCATAGGAAAGGTGCTTTGCCCTTCCATTGTGCTTTTCTCATAGCAAAACGGACCGTGCCAAAATTCAGCTTCTATGGTACTTGCCTCCATATCCACCTCTTTGGGCGTTTTCTTCACAACCTTCGGCTCGATACGAAAACGAAACGCCCCGCAGGAGCCGGTAAAAATATTGTTCATCGCAAACGAATGCAATGTAGGAATATACAGCTCTGCCATATCAGTCGATCAACGCCTCCATTTCATCCAACAGTTCACCAAACAGCTTCAGTGCCTGCTCCACAGGCTCAGGTCCGGTCATATCCACGCCCGCCCCCTTCAGCAGATCGATGGGGCTCTTAGAGCATCCACCCGACAGAAATTCCAGATAGTCTGCCACAGCCGGCTCTCCCTCATGAAGAATGCGGCGGGACAGTGCAATCGCCGCGGCGTAGCCGGTAGCGTATTGGAACACATAATAATCGTAATAAAAATGGGGAATCCGTGCCCATTCCAAGGCGATCTGCTCATCAACCACCATATCCGGTCCGAAATACAATTCATTCAGACGGCGGTATTCCTGACATAGCACATCCGCTGTCAGGGTTTGTCCTGCGCTGACCATTTTTCCGATATTCAGCTCAAATTCTGCAAACATGGTCTGACGGAACAGCGTTCCCTTAAATTGCTCCAAAAAGTGGTTGATCAGGTATGCCCGTTCCTGCTGATCCTCGGTTTTGCCCAAAAGATATTCCATCAGCAGCGCTTCATTGCAGGTGGACGCCACCTCCGCCACAAAGATCACATATCCGGCATCAACGGGATTTTGATTTTTGTTGGACAGGTAAGAATGCACTGCGTGTCCCATCTCATGGGCCAAGGTAAACTGGCTATCCAAAGTACCTGTATAGTTCAGCAAAATAAACGGATGAACCCGTGCTCCGGCAGAATAGGCTCCGCTGCGCTTGCCGGTGCTGTGATACACATCGATCCAGCGGTTTTCAAAGCCTTCCTTCAGGATTGTGCCGTATGCTTCACCCAAAGGCTCCAGTGCATGAAGAACCGTCTGCTTTGCTTCCGCAAAGGAGATCTTTTTATCCACATTCGCAACTAGCGGCGCGTATATGTCGTAAAAATGCAGTTCCTCTACACCTAACAGCTTCTTGCGCAAACGCACATACCGATGCATCTTGTCCAAATTTGCATGCACAGTTTCGATCAGATTCAAATATACTTCCGTTGGCACATCATTGCCATCTAAGGAGGCTTCAAAGGCACTGGGGTAGTTTCGTGCTTCGGCAAAAAATTTCAGCTGCTTATTCTGCGCATTCAGCAGACCTGCGGCAGTATTCCGAAACGCGCCAAATCCCTGATATAGGCTTTCAAAGGCGTTTTTCCGCAAAATACGGTCCGGACTTTCCTGACAAAGCGCAAAGGTGCTTTGACTGACCGGATGCAGATTGCCCTGACTGTCCAGCGCGTCCTCAAAGGTCAGGTCCGCATCCGCAAACATCCCGTATATTTGGTCCGGAGCTTGGGCAAGCTCACCGGCAGCAGCCAGCAGCTTTTCCTCCGCAGGACTTAAAATATGCGCTCTGTAACGGCGAAGATCCGTTAAATACCGGCGGTATCGTTCCAGCTCGGGACAGGCTGTGTAAAACTGTTTCAGCAGTTCATCGGAAACTGCCATAATCTCCGGTGTCTGAAAGCTTAACGCGGCTTCCATCGCAACTGCCACACTCATAAACTTACCCACCATTGCCTGATAATGGGTATTGCGGGTATCCTCATCACTTTTACGCATACAGTAGTTCGCCAACAGGCTGGCTTTGGCATTTACCGCTTCCTTTTTGGACAGGTAAGCACAGAGTACTTCTCCGCCTTCTGCAAGGTGTCCTGCAAATGCCGCAAGCTCCTGTTGGTCCTCTTCCAAAGTTGCAAGCTCCTGCTCCCACGCCTGATCGTCTGCAAACAGATCTTCAATTGCCCAAGTATCCTCCTTAGGAATTTCAGACCGCTGATCAAATACATTTACTTGTTCCATAATACCCTCCGAAATTCGCTTCTTTTTCATATTATAGCACAGTCCCGGTAAATTTCAATCACACCAAAAGTCCGTCTTGAAATTATTTCCAAAATATGCTAAAGTAACGCTCGGTGATTATAATGAGAAAAAAACTTCAAGGAAGCCTGAGTATTTTACTGGCAACAATACTCTGGGGCTCAACCTTCGTAGCCCAAAGTGTCGGTATGGATCATATCGGTCCGTTTACCTTCCAGGCAGTTCGGTGCGGTTTGGGCGTGCTTGCAATGCTTCCGGTCATTTTTCTTGCAGACCGGTTTAAGAACGACGGCAAAACCTTCTGTGCCCGCTGGAAAAGCAAGAAGCTTTGGACCGCAGGTATTTTATGCGGTATCCCTCTGTTTTTAGCCTGTAATTTACAGCAAATGGGCATTGTAGATACGGATGCGGGAAAATCCGCATTCCTGACTGCAATGTATATTGTGATCGTGCCGATACTGGGTATGTTCTTAAAGAAAAAGCCCTCTGTTATGATTCCTGTCAGTGTAGCATTGGCAGTTGCCGGTCTGTATTTTCTGAGCTTTGCAGGTGTTCCTCAAATCAGCAAGGGCGACCTGTTGTTACTGGCCTGTGCGCTGATGTTCGCTATTCAAATTACTGTTGTCGATCAATATGTCCAGCATGTGGACGCCCTGCGGTTGAATCTGATTCAGGCACTGGTCTGCACGGTTTTATCTTCTGCCGTTATGCTTTTAACAGAAGCACCAACCTTTTCTGCGATCCTTGATTGCTGGCTTCCTTTGTGTTATGCAGGCTTCCTTTCTATGGGTGCTGCTTATTCCCTGCAGATCATCGGTCAAAAGCATTTAGAGCCGTCTGCTGCCTCCTTGATCATGAGTCTGGAGTCGGTATTTGCCGTGCTGTGCGGTTGCCTAATTCTGCAGGAGCGGCTTACGACTTGGGAAACCCTTGGCTGTGTGCTGATGTTTATAGCTGTTGTCCTTTCACAGCTTCCCGTAAAATCCAAACGATAAAAACAGTCTGCTGCGTCTTTATTGCAGCAGACTGTTTTTCATTATTCTTTATCCAGCCGGATGATCCGTTTCATAGCCTCAATTCCGATTCTGATCGCACGGGAAGGATCCTCAGTCATCGGCATTTCCAGCCCTGCCTTTTCCCGTTCCTGATTCCATACAACATGGAAGCAGCTTCCGCAGCGCACTCCCAGCGCAGCCGCAACAACAAACAGCGCCGCAGATTCCATTTCACTGGCTTTCACGCCCAGCCGT
>JAFSDV010000035.1 GCA_017436035.1 Oscillospiraceae bacterium
CGGCCCTTGGCACGGCGGCGGGCAAGCACCTTGCGGCCGTTGGAAGTAGCCATTCTCTGGCGGAAACCGTGTACCTTGGAACGGTGACGCTTGCTGGGTTGATAGGTACGCTTCATATCGTTGTACACCTCCTGTCAAATCACATATGCTCAACAGCCAGTTCTGGCCGCAGCAACACATAGTTTTCGACTATAAATAGTCATGCTAAGGTATTATAACCGAAAAAAACCCGCAGGTCAATAACTTTTTTTCCGGTAAATGGCGGGCAAAGGAGAAAAAGGCAGCCTTGCATAATTTTCTGCAAATGGGGAAAACTGGCACAAAAGAGGTGGAGCAGTTGATCTTATCCTATTTTCGCACGATTTTTTTGTATTTGGTCCTGATCATGGTGATCCGGATGATGGGTAAGCGGCAGATCGGGCAAATGGAGCCGTCGGAATTTGTAGTGACCATGCTGGTGGCAAATCTGGCCTCCATTCCTATGCAGGATGGTGCGATCCCCCTGTACTCCGGGCTTGTTCCGATTTTGACGGTGCTGGGGATTGAGCTGGTGCTGTCTGCCCTGTCCCTGCGCAGTGTCAGGCTGCGGAAGGTACTGTGCGGCAAGCCGGTTATTTTGATCGAAAACGGCAATATTTTGCAGGAGAATCTGCGGAAGACCCGGGTAACGCTCGATGAACTCACAGGACATCTGCGGGAGAAGGATGTATTAGACCTGCGGAGCGTACAGTACGCCATTTTGGAAACAAACGGAAATCTTTCTGTATTTCCCTATCCTGCCAACCGTCCGGCAACAGCAAAGGAAGCCGGGATCACCACCCAGCGGCAAGCCATGCCCATTACCATCATCTCCGACGGAAAGCTCCTGCCGGAGAATCTTGCTGTTGCAAAAAAAGATATGAATTGGGTTCAGAGGGTGCTGCAGGAGCAGAAGACCACGGTTTCAGAAACCTGGCTTTTGACGGTGGACGGCATGGACCGGATTCTGTTTTACCGCAAGGAGCAATAGATATGGGAAAACCGTTTTGGTTCGGAATCGGAATATTGGCGCTGTTTTTGGCGTTGGGGCTGGGTATCAGCATGGGGATGGATGCCATTCACGAGCCCATCGGAAAGGATCTGGAGCTGGCGGCCCAAAAGGCATTGGATGGGCAGATGGATGAGGCGGCGGAAATTGTCCGGCAGGCAAGCGCCCGCTGGCACCGCTACTGGAAGCTGACTGCAAGCGTAGCCGATCATACGCCGATGGATGAAACAGATATGCTCTTTGGGGAGCTGCTTGTCTATGCCCGGGAGGGTGACCGCACCCATTTTGCCGCCTGCTGCAGCCAATTGGAGCAGATGATAGAAAGCATATCCGCAGCCCATCGGCTCAACTGGTGGAATTTGCTGTAGTGCCGTGGGCAAGTGCTGTAATGGCTGAGGCTAAAAGCTCGGCCGAAAGGAGTGCTTCCTGCCGGGTGTTGCCTGCTGAGCCCATCTCCACAAGCACCGCCCCGGAAGTCAGGTCCTGATTAAATCGGGAGGAGCGCAGGCTCAGAGGGCGACACAGTCCGGGGTTGTCTTTTTCCAGCTGTGCCTGCAGCTTGACTGCCAGCCCCAGGTTTTCCTGCCAGTTTGGATAACGCAAGCCGGCGGAATCCGTTCCCATTACCAGCATCAGCTGGGCAGCAGTACCCTTGTCGGTCTGCAGCGTATAGCGGACCTGCTGACCGCTGCTGTCCTCAACAGAGTCCCGGTGCAGATCCAGCACCAGCCGGATGGTAGGATACTGCTTCAGATAGGCTTGAACGGTTTCTCTGGATTGGTCATAGGCACCGTTGTAGGAGGGCTGATCGTGGAGTTTTTGATCGTGGAGGACACAAATGCCTGCCTTTTCCAGTTGTCTGGCAAGGTGCTCCCCAACCGATACCATATTATACTGAGGGTCTAATGTACGGTAGCCGGAGATTTCGGTGTAGTGCTCTGTGTTGGTATAGCTTTCGGTGGCGTGGGTGTGCAGGATCAGCACTGTAGGTGCGTCCGATGTAAGATCCCAGTCAAGGGGCTGCTGCAGCAAGGCGGGAAGATCCACAGTAAAGCCACTGTAATTGCGCAGCGCAACCAAAGAAGCATCGGCTGCAGAAAAAACAGGCAGCGCAGGCTCCGGATCGGGTGCGGGATCTTCAGTGGGCTCGGTGGGCAGAGCAACATCCGGTGTGGGTCGAACGATCCGCCCTGTTTCAAAAAACAAGACCCAGGAGGCAAAAGAAGGCTGCAGAAGAAACCGGGTGACACTGCCCGGCAGGCTTCCGCTGAGCAGCCGCAGCAAGATGGCACAGCCGATCACTGCCGCGCCGACCCGTAAACTTTTCTGTTCCATATTCATAGAAAGCCTCCTTGATTAAGAAAGGGTGCGTTCAAACGCACCCTTTCTCTTTCTTATTCAGTTGGTTTCTTCCATTTGGGTCTGTCCCGCAGTTGGACACGCAGGTCTTGGAAAAAGGAGGTCAGCAGCGCGCTGGACGCTTCCTCCTGCACACCCCGCAGCACCTGGGGGTGATGATTAAACTCCATAGAAAACAGATCACAAACCGATCCGCAAGCACCGCATTTTTGATCAGACGCCCCGAAAACCACCCGGGGGATCCGGGCGTTGACGATCGCGCCGGCGCACATGGGGCAGGGCTCCAGCGTTACATAGAGGGTACAGTCCCAAAGCCGCCAGCCACCCAGCGTCCGGCAGGCATCGTGGATGGCTTCAATCTCGGCGTGTGCCAGCGCGCTTTTTCCGGACTCCCGGCGGTTTCGTCCCCGTCCGACGATCTGCCCTTTGCGCACGATCACACAGCCCACCGGCACTTCGCCCTCTGCCGCAGCCTGCTCTGCCAGTGCCAGTGCCGCGTCCATAAACTGCTGGTCTTCCATGAAACTCCCTCCTTTTTTCTAATCATACCTGAGGGAGTCGATCCAGTCAAGCAAATAAGGGGAACTGCCCGGAAAACAATTGAAAATTGTTTACAGTTAGTATAGCGTGCCGGGCGTGCAAAATTGCAAGAACAAAAGACCGGACAGGAAAAACCCTGTGAACTTTCTGTGTATTCTAAGGCCGGTCCTTGCGCATCGGAAAAAATGGTGTTATAATGTAAAAAACTGTTTTTGAGGGGTGTTTTATGAAAACCCTGCTGCATATCTGCTGCGCGCCCTGTGCCAATCAGTGCATTGAGGTGCTGCAAGCTGAAAAAACAGAGGTCACCGGCTTCTGGTACAATCCCAACATCCATCCCTTTACAGAGTACCGCGCCCGGCGCAACTGCCTGCGGGAATATGCCGCAAGCATTGCATTGAAGCTGATCGAGCAGAATGACTATGCTCTGCGGCCCTTTATCCGTGCCGTTGCAGAGGATATTGAAAACCGCTGCGAAAAATGCTACGAACTGCGGCTGTTTGAAACAGCCCGTCAGGCAAAAGAAGGCGGCTTCGACAGCTTTACCTCCAGCCTGTTCATCAGCCCCTATCAGAACCATGAGCTGATGCGGGAAACGGCGGAGCGTGCCGCTGCCCAATTCGGCGTGGAATTTCTCTACCGGGATTTCCGTCCCTACTTCCGGGAGGGGCAGGAGCGGGCAAGGGCATTGGGCTTTTATATGCAAAAATACTGCGGCTGCGTCTTTTCGGAGGAGGAGCGGTATTTGAAAAAAAGTAAGATCATTCCCTAGGAGGCGTTATGGAACAGCTGCAATTTGCGGTGCCTTGTCTGTTTGGGCTGGAAGGACTGGCCGGAGACGAGCTGAGAAGAATGAATATGGAAAATGTGCGGGTGGAGGACCGGCGGGTTCTGTTTACCGGCGATGAAACAGCGCTGGCAAAGGCAAATATCTGCCTGCGTACAGGCGAACGGGTTATGCTGGTGCTGGCGCAGTTTCAGGCGAAAAGCTTTGAGGAGCTGTTTCAGGGGGTATACCGCGCCAATTTAGAGGATTTTATTCCCAAGGATGGGGAATTTCCTGTGAAGGGTCATTGTCTGAACAGTCAGCTGATGAGCGTACCGGACTGTCAGGCGATCATTAAAAAAGCCGCTTCCAAACGGCTTGGAGAGCGGTACGGGCTGAACTGGCTGCCGGAGACCGGCGTGAAATTCCAGCTGCATTTTACGATCCTGAACGATCAGGTAACCTTGTGCCTGGACACCTCCGGACCGGGCTTGCACAAGCGGGGCTACCGGGCAGTAGGCAACGACGCGCCGCTCCACGAAACCTTGGCAGCGGGCATGATCCAGCTGACCCGTTACCGGGGTCGGGAATTTGTTTGGGATCCTTTTTGCGGTTCCGGTACAATTCCCATCGAGGCGGCACTGATCGCCAAAAATCGCGCGCCGGGTCTGAACAGGCATTTTGCGGCAGAAAGCTATCCCTGGATCTCCAAGGAAGTCTGGGATCAGGCGCGGCAGGAGGCAAAGGACAAAGAATTTAAGGGCGATTACCGAATCCTGGGCTCAGATAACGACCCCCAATGTGTCTCCCTTTCAATGGCAAACGCCCGGAAGGCCGGGGTGGCGGATTGCATCACCTTTAGGGATGGAGATGCCACAAAGCTGAGCCTGCCGGCGCAGGAGGGAATCCTTATTTGCAATCCCCCCTACGGCGAGCGGATGATGGAGCAGCATACTGCCCAGCGGCTGTATGGGGCGTTGGGACGGCATTTGAAGTTTGCCAACAACTGGAAAAAGTATATCATCACCTCGGAGCCGGAATTTGAGCATTATTTTGGCTGCCGGGCAGACAAAAAGCGGAAATTCTACAACGGCAGGATCAAGTGCGATTATTATATGTTTACCGATAACAGCAGAAGAAAGAAGTAATGCTATGAAGCACCTGTTCATCATCAATCCGGCAGCAGGCAGCCGGGATCGGACAAAAGCATATACAGAGCAGATCCGGAGCATCTGCGGCGCCCGGGGACTGGATTACAGCATTAAGGTGTCCGCTGCGCCGGGAGAATGCCGCCGTTTGGCACAGGACGCCGCCCGGACCGGGGAGGAATACCGGATCTATGCCTGCGGAGGCGACGGCACTCTCAACGAAGTGGTTTCCGGCGCGGCAGGCTATGAACATGTGGCAGTGACCGCCTTTGCCGGAGGCAGCGGAAACGATTTTGTCCGGATGTTTGACCGCCCGGAGGCTTTTGGGGAGCTGGAGCAGCTGCTGGATTGTGAGGAAGTCCGGTTTGATCTGATCCGCTGCAACGAAGATTACAGCCTGAATATCTGTTCCGTGGGCTTGGATGCCCGGATCGGCACAGACGTTTCCCGCTATAAGCGTATTCCTCTGCTGCAGGGCTTCCGGGCCTATGCGGCATCAACGGTGGTAAACACCATTAAAGGAATCGCAGAGCATTACATTATTGAGATCAACGGGGAACGGATCGACGGCGAGAAAACCATGGTGTGCGTCTGCAACGGTCAGTTTTACGGCGGCGGCTTCAATCCGGTTCCGGATGCAGACCCTACAGACGGACTGATGGATGTTCTGGTGGTGGAAAAGGTATCCCGGCTGAAGGTGGCGCAGGTGGTAGGCAAATACAAAAAAGGAAGATATCAGGACTATCCCCATCTGATCCGCCATTTCCGCACAAACCGGATGCGGATCATCTGTGACCGACCTACACCCATCAACCTGGACGGAGAGCTGCGCACCGCGCAGACGGTGGAGTTTTCCGTTGCTGACGAAAAGATCCGCTTTTTCTACCCGAAGGGGCTGGTTTGGAACAGAAAAATACCCGCAGAAGCGAAATGAGGATCACGGTCTAACAGGAAAAACAGATCCAGTAATACAAAAGATGCAGGGCGGCACAATGTGCCGCCCTGCATCTTGTATAGCAATACGTTTTACTTAATCTTCCAGACTGAAGCTAAAGGGCAGCAGCTCCGACAAGGTCAGGCGTTGATAGGTCCGGTCCTTGCCGATCAGGTATACTGTAAAATCGTCGGCGCAAAATTCCCGCATAACCTGCCGGCATACGCCGCAGGGTGGGAAAAAGCCGGTAATCACCCCGTTCTTGCCGCCGCAGACTGCTATGGCTGCAAAATCCCGCTGTCCGTCACAGACCGCCCGAAAAAAAGCGGTGCGCTCTGCGCAGACTGTTGGACTGTACGCCGCATTTTCAATATTGCAGCCCTGGTACACTGTTCCGTCCTTACATAACAGCGCCGCGCCTACCTTATAGCCGGAATAGGGGGCATACGCCCGGTCCATAGCTTCCAATGCCTGTGTGATCAGCTCTTCTATATTCATATGATCTCTCCTGCAAAGCTCTCTGCGGGCGTATCCAGCGGCACACCCAGCAGCTCCGCCACAGTGGCGGCAATATCCGCAAAGGTCTTTCGTGTTCCTAAATTGACCGGCTTGACAGCCTTACCCAACGCCAACAGCGGCACATACTCTCTGGTGTGGTCTGTGGAGGCGGTGTAGGCTGGATCACAGCCGTGGTCTGCGGTGATCAGCACCAGATCTTCTGTGTTCAATGTGGGCAAAAACCCGCCAAGCCACCGGTCAAATGCACTCAGGGCGGCGGCGTAGCCGTCCACGTCCCGTCGGTGACCGTAGAGCATATCAAAATCTACCAGATTTACAAAGCACAGTCCCCTGAAATCCTTGCGGGCGTATGCCGCGGTATGCTCCATGCCGTGGGCGTTGCTTTGGTTATACACATGCTCCGTCAGTCCCCGTCCTGCAAAAATATCGTAGATCTTTCCAACGCCGATGCTGTCTAAGCCTGCTGCTTTCACTGCGTCGAGCAATGTCTGCCGGGGCGGCTCCAAAGAGAAGTCATGGCGGTTAGCCGTTCTTTTGAAATTCCCCGGCGTACCTACAAAGGGACGGGCGATCACCCGCCCGACGCCATGCTTGCCCTGCAGCAGTCTTCGGGCAATACGGCAGTATTCATAAAGCTGCTCCGGCGGAACGACCTGCTCATGGGCTGCCACCTGAAAGACCGAATCGGCAGAGGTATAGACGATCAGATCCCCTGTGTGCATATGCTCCTGACCGTATTGCTCGATCACGGCTGTGCCGGACCAGGGGGCATTTGCCAAAACGCCCCGTCCGGTAGCCTGCCGGAACGGCTGTAAAAGCTCCTCGGGGAATCCGTCGGGATAGGTAGGCAGCGGCGATTCAGAGATTACGCCGGCAATTTCCCAGTGACCGATGGTGGTATCCTTGCCCATGGAAGCCTCTGCAAGCCGGGCATACGCGCCGGTTGGAGCAGCGGTCTTGGGCAAACAATCCACGCCGTCAATATTTCCCAGTCCTGCCTGCAGCAGGTTTGGAATGTGGAGCTTCTCCGACTGGGCGCAGGCGCGCAGGGTGTTTACACCCACATCTCCAAAAACCGCGCCATCCGGCAGCTGCCCAATTCCAAGGGAATCCAAAACGATCAAGAATATCCGCTTCATAGCATCACGCTTCCATAGCGGCAGCTGTGTCCAGCGCCACCTGCATCATGGTGGTAAAGGCGGTCTGACGCTCTTGGGCGGTTGTTTCCTCGCCGGTAAGCACATGGTCGGAAACGGTGCAGATACACAGCGCCCGCTTGCCGTACCGGGCAGCGTTCATATACAGCGCCGCCGCTTCCATTTCCAGCGCCAAAACCCCCATCTTTTTCAGTCCGTAAACGCTGTCCAGTCCCTCCGGCACGCCCGCGTGGTCCCCGTAAAATACGTCAGAAGAATTTACATTTCCCACATGGTATACCGCGCCCCGGGCTTTTGCCGCGTCCACTGCCGCGCAAAGCAGCTCATAAGACGCGATGGGCGCGAAGGTACCGGGCAAATGGAACTGCTTTGCAAAATTTGAATCGGTGCAGGCACCCTGGGCGATCACCAGATCATACAGCTTGATATGCTCCTGAATCGCTCCGGCTGAGCCTACCCGGATAATATTCTCCACGCCGTAGCCGTTAAACAGCTCATGGGAATAGATTCCTATGGCGGGCATACCCATTCCGGAAGCCATCACCGAAACTTTAACGCCCTTGTAAAATCCTGTGTGACCCTGCACGCCCCGGACATTGTTGACCAGAATCGGATTTTCCAAAAAGTGTTCCGCAATAAATTTTGCCCGCAGAGGATCACCGGGCATCAGGACCGTTTTTCCAAATGCCCCGGGCTTTGCGTCAATATGGGGTGTTGGTGTGGTTAACATAAAATCGCCCTCCTTAATATGCGCAGTCTCTTTCCGTTTTCTGTTCCTTAACGGCCTTTACCACCCGGGATGTTCCCAGGCGGTCCGCACCCAGTTTGATGAATTTTTCCGCATCCTCCAGACCGGAAATGCCGCCGGCAGCCTTGATCTTTACCTGTGGACCTACATGGGCGGCAAACAGAGCAATATCCTCGAATGTTGCGCCGCCCCGGGAAAAGCCGGTGGAGGTCTTGATATAATCCGCTCCGGAGGCGGTGACCACTTCACACAGTTTGATCTTCTCGTCGTCGGTCAGCAGGCAGGTTTCCACGATCACCTTCAAGAGCCGTCCCTTGCAGGCCGCCTTTACCGCCTTGATCTCCTCCAAAACCAGCTCATACCGTCCGTCCTTGACCCAGCCGATATTGATGACCATATCCACTTCGTCAGCACCGTTATCCACCGCGTCAGCTGCCATAAAGCACTTGGCGGCGGTAGTGGCATAGCCGTTGGGAAAGCCAATTACTGTGCAGACCGCCAAAGCCCCGCCTACATAGTCCTTTGCCTGCTTTACATACGCCGCCGGAATACAGACCGATGCGGTCTGATACTTCAGACCCTCATCGCATAGCTGCCGAATCTGTTCCCATGTAGCCTCGGGGCTGAGCAGCGTGTGATCACATCTTGCCAAAATCTCTGAGCGTTCCATATTCCTGTTCTCCTTCCGTTGTTTGTATTTATTATACCGAATACAAGCCCAATATGCAAGAAAAAGACACTGCTGCAAAGGACTGTTTGCAAGATTCCGTTCATTTACGGAATGTGTGACCGTGCAGGCGGCGATGGTGGTAGACTTTTGCTGTTTTATGCGGTATAATAACACAAATCAAGCTACAGGAGGCAGCTATGGAAAACAATGTGGTACATGCCCTGATTGAGATCCCTTTGGGCTCTCAGAATAAATATGAAACGGACAAAGAAACCGGGCGGATCGTTTTGGACCGGGTGCTTTACGCCGCTATGATCTATCCGGCGGAATACGGAATTTTAGAAAATACCCTGGCCCCGGACGGAGACGAGCTGGATGTTTTGGTGATCTGCTCCCATCCTACGTTCCCCGGCTGCACTGTGCCTGCCCGGGTGCTGGGATATTTGAGCATGGTGGACAACGGCAAGGTGGACTATAAGCTGATCTCTGTGGTGGACTGCGATCCCCGGTATGCGGATGTGCAGGAGCTGGAGGATCTTTCGCCCTTTGTGCTGAAGGAGATCGCCAATTTCTTCGCCAATTACAAGGTGCTGCAGAATGTGACTGTGGAGGTTGGGGAATACCACTCCAAGGAGGATGCGATCCGGGTGATTCAGGAGTGCAGGCAGCAGTATGCCCTGCACAGCAAAGGGCAAATAAAACGCTGAACAGGCAAGGCGGTGGTTTGGTGAAAACCGGAAAGCTGACATTGATGGCACTGCTCACGGCCATTGCGCTGACCATCTTTATGATCGAGGCGCAGATCCCGGCGCTTGTGCCGATCCCCGGCATCAAGCTGGGGCTGAGCAATATTGTGACGCTTTTTGCGGTGTTTATATTAGGTGGACGGGAAGCGGCCGGTATCTTGTTTGCAAGAGTATTTTTGGGTGCGGTCTTTTCCGGACAGATGAGCACCGTTTTTTATTCCGCCGCAGGCGGACTGCTGGCGCTGCTGACGGCGATCGCCCTGAAGCGAATCCTGATGCCTAAGCAGTTTTGGATCGCCGGCTGTTTGGGAGCGGTAGCCCATAGTGTGGGGCAAATGATCGTGGCAGTGCTTCTGACCGGCACACCGTCGCTGGTGATCTATCTGCCGGTTATGATCGTGTGCGGTGTGATCACCGGACTGTTTACCGGGCTGTGCGCCCAACTGCTTGTGAATCGGGGGAAGAATCTGTGGAAAACCTTTTTGAAATAAGCTTTACGCCGGCACAGGTCAACGCCATCTCCAATTTGGGGCTTGCCCATGTGGGAGACGGGGTGTATGAGCTGCTGTGCCGGAGCTATTTGTGCGCAAAGGGCGATCAGACGGTGCTGCGGCTGCACCGGGATACGGTGGAGCTGGTGAAAGCACCCGCCCAGGCAAAATGCGCGGACAAGCTCAAGCCTTGTTTGACTGAGGAGGAATATGCCTATTTCCGTCGGGGTAAAAATGCCCATACCCATACCGCGCCCAAATCAGCAACACCTCAGGAGTATGCCAAGGCAACCGGACTGGAGACCCTGTTCGGGGCTCTGTACCTGCTGGGACGCAGGGAGCGGGTGAATGAGCTGTTCCATATTTGTATGGAGGTATTCTATGGCGTTTGACGCGTTTTTTCTGACGGCGGTGCTGGATGAGATCCGACAGAACACAGCAGCGGCACGGGTGGAAAAGATCCATCAGCCCAGCCGGGATACGGTGCTGCTGCAGCTGAAATGCCAGCAGGGACGGCAAAAGCTGATCTTTGCCATCAATCCCACTGCGCCCCGGCTGCACCTGACCGGCGCAAGCCCGGAAAATCCCCCGGAACCGCCGATGTTCTGCATGCTTCTGCGCAAGCATCTGTCCGGCGCGCGGCTGTGTGGGATCGAACAGCCACCGATGGAACGCTGTGCGGCGTTTATTTTTGACTGTATTGATGAGCTGGGTGACCGGGTGCAGAAAAGATTAGTGGCGGAGCTGATGGGCAGGACCTGCAATTTGTATCTGCTTGGACCGGACGGACGGATCATCGACTGTCTGCGGCGGGTGGGGCTGGATGAAACAGCCAAACGCCCTGCGCTGCCGGGGATGTACTATATTCCCCCTGCGCCGGTGGATAAGCAGGACCCCCGGGAACTGACAGATTTCACCGGTTTGCTGACCCGGCCGGGCGCGGACCTGCTGGCAAGCCGGCTGATGGATATGCTGGGCGGTCTGTCTCCCCTTGTTTGCCGGGAAGCAGCGCTGTTCGCCGGCGGGGACATTGACGCCAGACTCGAGGGGCTGGATATACAAAAGACTGCCCATCGGCTTGAGCTGTTCTTCCGGGAGCATTTGACCCGGCCCGCGCCCTATGTTGCGTTGTCCGCGGATGGGACGCCCGCCCAGTTTGCGTTTTGTCCGATCTGTCAGTACGGCAGCTCCAGCCGGGAAGACTCCTTTGGGGCGTTGCTGGACCGCTTTTATACTCTGCGGGACCGGCGGGATGTGATGCGCCAAAAAAGTCAGACGGCACGAAAGACTGTGACCAATCTGTGCCAGCGGCTCCAGCGAAAGCTGGCGGTGCAGGAACAGGAGCTGCTGGCAACCTATGACCGGGAACGGCTGCGGCAGCTTGGAGATATTCTTACTGCCAACATCCACCGCATCCAAAAGGGTCAGACGGTTATCACAGCAGAGGATTTTTACGACGAGCATATGGCGCAGATCGAAATACCCCTGTCGCCCCTGCTGTCTCCCCAGCAAAATGCCGCCAGGTTTTATAAGGATTATACCCGTATGAAAAATGCGGAAAAGGAGCTGACCCGGCAGATCGGGCTGGGAAAACAGGAACTTGAATACCTGAAAAGCGTGCTGGAGGAGCTGAACCGTGCGCAGACCGAGGCGGAGCTGGAGGAGATCCGACGGGAGCTGCAGGAGGGCGGATATGTACGCGCTGACAGCGGTAAAAAGCGGATGAAGCAGGGCAAGCTGCCGCCCTTGCGGTTTGAGTCCACAGACGGTTATCCCATTTATGTAGGTCGGAACAATCAGCAAAACGAGGAGCTGACCTTCCGGCTGGCACGGAAGGATGATCTGTGGCTTCATGCCCAAAAGGTCCACGGCAGCCATGTGATTATCTCCTGCGGCGGGACGACGCCGCCGGATGATACGGTAACACAGGCTGCCCAGCTGGCGGCTTATTATGCCGAAACTGTCGGCGGACAGAACATTCCGGTAGATGTAACGCCGGTGCGGCAGGTTAAAAAAACACCCGGCGGCAAGCCGGGTATGGTGATCTACCACACCTATCGGACGGTCATCGTCAATCCCTATCCGGACATCGTGGTGGATGAGCTGAACGCAGAACAGAAAAAGGAAGAATAGTCAAAAGGACCGCAGCAAATGTGCATTCGCTGCGGTCCTTTTTTGCATCAATTCATCGTTCCCTGAGCCCGGCGAAACAGCTCGGCAATGCGCCGTCGCAAAGCTTCAGCTTCCGGCGTATCGGAAGTGCCGTAGCGTTCGATCCATTGGACCGAAGCTTCCTGGGCGGTTTTCAGAGTCTGCAGGTCCAGATTCAGGTTGGCGACCCGAAACACCGGCAGACCGGACTGGCGGCTGCCAAAGAAGTCGCCGGGACCCCGCAGCCGCAGATCCTCTTCCGCGATCCGGAATCCGTCGGTGGTTTTGCAGAACGCTTTCAGCCGCTGCAGTGTTTCCGGATTTTTGTTGTGGGAGGTGAGAATGCAGTAGCTTTTTGCTTTGCCTCTGCCGACCCGTCCCCGAAGCTGATGAAGCTGACTCAGTCCGAACCGGTCCGCGTCCTCTATGACCATCAGGGTGGCGTTTGGAACGTCTACACCCACCTCGATCACCGTGGTGGCAACCAGCACATCAGCCTCCTGTCGGGCAAAGGCGGTCATCACAGCGTCCTTGTCCGCGCCCTTCATCTGCCCGTGAAGCAGTGCCACCCGCAGGTCGGGAAATACGGTTTTCTGTAGGGTTTCAGCCCATGTTTCCGCAGCCTTCAGATCCAACTCGCCGTTTTCCTCCACCGCCGGGCAGACTACATAGCATTGATGACCCTCGGACACATGGCGTCGGATAAAGGCGTTAATCCGTGCCCGATAGCTTTCGTTGACCAAAAAGGTATCCACCGGCTCCCGTCCGGGCGGCAGCTCGTCCAGTACAGTGACCTCCAGGTCGCCGTACATGATCAGAGCCAGGGTGCGGGGAATGGGTGTGGCAGACATAACCAGCAGGTGGGGGTCACTGCCCTTGGCAGACAGCCGGGAACGTTGGTCAACGCCGAAACGGTGCTGCTCGTCGGTGATCACCAGTCCCAAATCGAAAAAAACAGTGGCTTCCGAGACCAGCGCGTGGGTGCCGATCACCAGATCTGTCTGCCCGGCTTCAATGGATTCCCGGACCTGCCGCTTTTGTTTGGGCGTTAGAGAGCCGGTCAGCAGGCATACGGTGATGCCCAAAGGCGTCAGCAGCTTGGAAAGGGTGGCATAATGCTGCTCTGCCAGGATCTCTGTAGGGACCATCAGGGCAGCCTGATGACCGTTTTTTACTGCCAGATAAGCGGCGGCGGCAGCTACCATGGTCTTGCCGCTGCCCACATCGCCCTGCACCAGCCGGTTCATAGGCGTGCCGCGAAACAAATCGCCGCAAAGATCATCGATTGCCCGCTGCTGGGCGTTGGTCAGACGGAACGGCAGCGCGTTATAAAAGGGCGTCAGATCCCGGTTGACATAGGGTGCCGTCCGTTTTTCTGCCCGGGAGGCACGGATCAGGGCCAGTCCTGCGGAGAAGATAAAAAATTCCTCGAAGATCAGCCGCTTTTTTGCCAGCTCCGCTTCCTGCATGGAGGCGGGCTCGTGGATCGCCTGATATGCCCGTTCAGCCGGCAGGATGCCGTACTGCTGCCGCAGCTCCGGAGGAAGGATCTCTGCCGGGGGGTCACATAGAGCCAAAGCCTGGCGCACAGCCTTGAGAACAGCGTTATTGCTTAACCCGGCTGTCAGCGGATAGATGGGCAGGACCCGGCGGGTGGTCAGCGGCGCGCTGTCCGGGGTTTCAAAAATCGGATTGGTCATGCTGTAGCCGATAAAATCTCCGGAAACAGCGCCGTAAAAAATATATTCTTTTCCGTACTGCAGCTGGGAAGCGGCGTACTTATTGTTAAAAAAGGTCAGGTTCAGCCGCTCGGTGTGGTCTGCAACCTGCACCTTTGTCAGGTCCAGTCCCTTGCGGATATGGGCGGTGCGGGGGGTGTTCATAACGGTCGCCTTGAAGCAGGCGGGACAGTCGGTCTCCAGCTTTTCAATGGGAATCAGCCTGGTGCGGTCCTCATACGCCCGGGGGAAATGGCAGATCAGGTCCTCCAGGGTGAAAATATTCAAAGCGGCAAATTGCTTTGCCTTTGCCGGACCGATGCCGCTTAATACGGTGATCGGATCAGACAGCTTTGCCATGAAAACACCTCCCTTTGCGGTGATTATAGCACACCCGCATGGATATTTCAAATTTCAGTTTCCGCTGTGTTCCTATATGTGATTACACCGCCCCATGTAAGCGAATGATGTTGGATCTTTAAACTGTATAAAATGAAAAAACTCCCTCCAAGACATACTCGGAAGGAGATATTTTCAGAGAGATCAGGCCAGCTTGTTCAGCTGCAGGGTCATGCTGCTCTTCTTGCGGGCAGCAGTATTCTTGTGCAGAATACCCTTGAGGACTGCGTGGTCGACCTTCTTGACTGCCAGCTTGTATGCAGCTTCAGCAGCGGTACGGTCACCGTCAGCCAGTGCAGACTCGAACTTCTTGACAGCGGTCTTCAGAGCAGACTTTTCGGCCTTGTTCTTCTCGTAAGCGATCTTGGAAGAAATGACATCCTTCTTAGAGGACTTGATATTGGGCATGTTCACACCTCCTGTTCGATAATTTCGCTCATGCGTTTGTCCATTATAGCGCGGCAATAATGGAAAATCAATACCTTTTTCAAAATTTTTCAGAACATTTACGCAAAAAGCGGTCAAAATATGGCTGTTGCCGCCTATTTGACCGGGGCTGAGGGCGGCAGAGATCAAAAAGGTCGGCTGCCTGCCGGCTGTCAAGACTTTCTTTTTTCGATCTGTCCCTTGAGGTTTTTTATTATTGACAAAATGGAAAATGCTGAAAAAATAAAAACCTGTCGAGTACACTTATGTCAACTAAAATGCATATCTGTTAAAAAGTTCTCCTGTGGAAAGCACCTGTGGAAAAACCTGTGGAGAATGTGGAAAAGTCAATGTTTTCAACAGTTATTTCCCGTTATTTCCGGGATAAGGGTTTGGAACGGGAAGTGTATAAGAGGGTGCATATTCAGCGGTTAAAGTGGGTGAAAGACGGGTTATGTTGCCGATTTACTACCTGTCTTTTTACGCTGTTTTTGTCAAAAAAGTTGGTATTTTTACAAAAGTGAACCAATTTGGGCAGGCGGTGACAAACTGTGGGGCAAATTTTTTGTTTATTTTTTACAAAAAGCCAGTCTGTATGATTTTTAGCTGTCCGGAAATACTGTTACCATCTTTTGTGTTTTCAGGAGGACTGCATGCAGGGAAAAGTAGAGATTTGCGGTGTAAACACTGCCCGGCTGAAGGTTCTGTCTCAGGCTGATATGGATGTATTGCTGCGAAAAGCAAAGGAGGGAGATGAAGAAGCCCGGCAAAAGCTGATCGAGGGTAATTTAAGGCTGGTGCTTTCCGTGATCCAGCGGTTTGAAAAGCGGGGTGAAAGTCCGGACGACCTGTTTCAGGTGGGGTGTATCGGGCTGATCAAAGCCATTGCCAACTTTGATCCGGAAAAGCAGGTGCGGTTTTCCACCTACGGTGTGCCTATGATCGCCGGCGAGGTGCGGCGTTATCTGCGGGACAATTCAGCAATTCGGGTATCCCGCTCCATTCGGGACGTGGCGTATCGGGTGCTGCAGTGCAAGGAGGCGATGCTGCTGCGGCTGGGTCGGGAGCCCAGTCTGGAGGAGGTGGCAAAGGAGCTGCAGCTGCCGGCGGAGGATGTAGCGGAGGCACTGGATGCGGTTTGCGCGCCGGTGAGTCTTTATGATCCGGTCTACTCCGATGGGGGAGATCCCCTGACGGTCATGGATCAGGTATATGATGTGCGCAATACTGACGAAAACTGGATGGAGCGGATCTCCCTGCGCACGGCGTTTCAAGGTTTGGCCAGCCGGGAAAAACAGATCCTCTCCCTGCGGTTTTATGACGGAAAGACCCAAATGGAGGTGGCGGGGACTCTGGGGATCTCTCAGGCGCAGGTGTCCAGACTGGAAAAAAGCGCAATCAGTACCATGCGCAAGGCGTTTACAGTGCCGTAGGCTTGCCGGGGACACCGCGTCCCCGGCAAATTTGCGTACATATTCCGGATTTTCACGCATAAGCTGAATCAAACTGGGATCAGGGGGGCTAGTATGTCTGCCAAATTTACAGACCTGCACTGCAAGGAGGTTATCTGCGTCAGCGACGGACGGCGGCTGGGCTTTGTTTCCGATGCCTGCATCGAGCTGCCGGAGGGAAAGCTTACCGCCATTATTGTGCCCGGACCCTGCCGTTTTTTCGGTCTTTGGGGTCCACGGGATGACTATGTAATCCCGTGGCACTGTATTCGCAGGATGGGACCGGACATTGTGCTGGTAGATGCCAAGCCGGAGGAGTGCCGAATCCCCAGACACCGACCGCGCCTGCCGTTCTGATCGTTCCTGGATGCTGTTGCCTGTGAAAGCGGATACTTTGTAGGGACCGGGCGTCCTCAACGGTCCTTGTTGTTAGATTCCCTGCCGGGGGCTGCACTTTCTTGCTTCGCCAAGAAAGTACCCCACGCAGGCGACATCGGCGCGGGACGGTTTGTGCGCTCCCGCGCACAAACC
>JAFSDV010000036.1 GCA_017436035.1 Oscillospiraceae bacterium
CAATCCCTACATTGCCAATGACGGAACTATGTGAGATAATTGATGGAGATAGAGGAGCAAACTATCCAAAGCAGGAAGAGTTTTCTGACAACGGTTTTTGCTTGTTCTTAAATGCAAAAAATGTAACTGCCAACGGATTCTCATTTGAAAACTGTATGTTTATTACCGCAGAGAAGGACAAACTCCTGCGGAAGGGCAAATTAAGTCGTGGTGATGTTGTTTTGACGACACGTGGAACGATTGGTAATTTGGCATTTTATGATGGTGCTGTTCCGTATGAGCATATTCGCATCAATTCTGGTATGGTCATTTTAAGAATGAAACGAGAACGCATCACAGAGAGATTCTTCATTGAGCAGTTCAAAATGCAGTTAGCATCTATAAAAGAGAAAATTGCAAGTGGCTCTGCACAACCGCAGCTACCAATCTCAACGATGAATAAGATTGTGATGTTGGTGCCTGATGTTGAACTGCAACACCAGTTCGCAGCCTTCGTCGAACAGACCGACAAATCAAAATTGGCAATCCAGCAGAGCCTCGACAAACTGGAATTGCTAAAAAAATCCCTAATGCAGGAATACTTCGGATGAGGTGAATTGTATGGAAAAGAAAATGTATGAAAGAAAGCACAAAGAAGACAAACCGGTCTTGGCGATATGCTATGACTTTGACAAAACATTGTCTCCAGACGATATGCAAGCACAAGGCTTTATCCAATCGGTGGGTTACGATGTTGGTACATTCTGGGATGAGTCTAATGCGCTTGCAGAAAAGAATGATATGGACCAAAATCTTGCATATATGCTTAAGATGTTGGAGGCAGCCGAAGGGCGAAGACTTTTTACAAAGGACGAACTGCTTAAATGTGGCAAAGATGTCGAATTGTTTCCTGGTGTGGAAAGCTGGTTTGATAGAATAAAAGAGTATGGCGATCAAAAGGGAATCATTGTCGAACACTATGTTATTTCTTGCGGCTTAAAAGAAATGATAGAGGGAACATCTGTAGCTGATAAATTCGAAAAAATTTATGCGTGCTCCTTTTATTATAACGAGAAAGGTGTTGCTAAATGGCCGGCACAAGTCATCAACTACACAGGAAAAACACAATTCCTGTTTAGAATTGAGAAAGGTGTGCTTGATGTCAACGATCAAGGCGTAAATGAGAGTTTTGCTCCAGAGAATATGAGAGTGCCCTTTAGAAATATGGTGTATATCGGTGATAGCGATACGGATGTGCCTTGCATGAAATTGGTTAATTCATATGGTGGTCATTCAATCGGTGTGTACCATACGCAAACATTAGATAAGACGAAAGTTTATAAAATGATGCGAGAAGGACGTATAAAGTTCTTTGCACCGGCAGATTATTCTGAGGGTTCAGAGCTTGATAATTTGGTTAAGTCTATTATTGACAGAACTGCCGCAAACGAAAAGTTGGAAGATATCCACTATCAATGCAAAAAAGAGAATATAGAAGCAGATAAATTGAATGATGAAGAAGAAATGAAGAAAATTGATTTACTTATTGCTTTAGAGGATAGTGGTAGTTTCGCCAGAACACATAAACTCATCGAGGAGATGCAAGCAATCAAGAAATGGACAACTGAAGATTGCGAGAAGTTATTTAAAATAGCAGTTTCCAATACACAAGTATTCTTTATTTTGGGGGATACAGACTTGCGAGCATTTTTCTCGAAGTTGCTAAAGAAGCAAAAGGATCTTTCAGAAAATGCTCAAATAGTAAAAGCTGCTATTGAGGACGTGCAATAAGGAGGGCAACTATGTCCAACTTCAAATTCCTACTCTCTGAACCGGGGTTTGCATCCTTTGCGGATGTAGCAATCGCGGCGGAGAAGATCTTACATATCGATCCGGCGGCATGTATTCTCAATTGCCGGCGGTCCATGGAGTTCGCTGTGAAATGGATGTACTCTGTGGACAAGGAGCTGGAAATGCCCTGGCAGGACAACCTCCAGAGCCTTATGGGTCGGGAGGAGTTCCGTGCCATCGTGGGTAATGACCTTTGGCAGCGAATGGACTTTATCCGCAAGAAGGGCAATACTGCCGCCCATAATACCGGAAAGATCACAGAGGCCGTGGCGATGCTCTGCCTTGAGAATCTGCACATATTCCTGGACTTCGTGGCCTACTGCTACGCGGAAACTTACGAGGAAACAAAATTCGATCCGAAGATTGTTCAGGAGATTGCCACACCAGTCTGCGGACTGGTTCGCAATGACGGGGGAGAACGGATTGCCACGTCGGCTCCGCCTCCTCGCAATGACAGTGTTGACGAGGTTGATTTAGCAGCGCTGATTGAAGAGAACAAGAAGCTGAAAGAGCAGCTCACTGCCCGTCGTGAGGAACAGCAGCAGACCTATGTACCCAAGCCGCTGGACATTTCCGAGTACGAAACCCGGAAATTCTACATCGATGCCATGCTGGAAGATGCCGGCTGGGTAGAGGGCAAAGACTGGATCAATGAGGTGGAGCTGCCCGGTATGCCCAACAAGAGCGAGGTGGGCTTTGCGGACTATGTCCTCTATGACGATGCCCACAAGCCTCTTGCCGTCATCGAAGCTAAGCGCACCTGCGTGGACGTTTCCAAGGGTCGTCAGCAGGCGGAGCTTTATGCGGAGATTCTTGGCAAGAAGTATGGCCGCAAGCCCGCCATCTTCCTGACAAACGGTTTTGAAACCCACATCATTGACGGTCAGTATCCGGAGCGCAAGTGCGCATGCCTGTACTCCAAGCGGGATTTGGAGAAGATGTTCAACCTGCGCACCATGCGGGTGTCCCTAAAGAATGTGATGGTGAAGAAGCACATTGCGGGCCGCTACTACCAGGAAGGTGCAATCAAGGCTGTCTGCGATGCTTTGGATAAGAAGAATCGCCGCAAAGCGCTGCTGGTCATGGCCACCGGTTCCGGCAAGACCAGAACGGTCATTGCTCTGTGCGATGTGCTACTGCAGCACGGCTGGGTAAAGAATATTCTGTTCCTAGCTGACCGCAACTCCCTGGTCACCCAGGCAAAGCGCAGCTTCGTCAACTTGCTGCCCGACCTTTCCTGCACCAATCTGTGTGAGGAAAAGGACAACTATACCGCCCACTGCGTGTTTTCCACCTATCAGACCATGATGAACTGCATCGACAATGTGAAGGACGAGCATGGCAAGCTCTTTACCTGCGGCCATTTTGATTTGGTGATCTGCGACGAGGCGCACCGGTCGATCTACAACAAGTACCGGGATATCTTCAACTATTTCGATGCGCCGCTGGTTGGCTTAACAGCCACTCCAAAGGACGAGATCGACAAGAACACCTATGAGGTCTTTGAACTGGAAAATGGTGTGCCGACTTATGGCTATGAGTTGGCGCAGGCGGTCAAGGACGGCTATTTGGTGGACTTCATGTCCGTGGAGACCAAGCTGAAATTCATCGAGCAGGGAATTGCCTACGATGAACTGAGTGAGACCGACCGGGAAGCCTATGAAGCTACCTTCGAGGACGAGAACGGCGAGTTGCCGGAGAAGATCGTATCCTCCGCACTGAACGAGTGGGTCTTCAATGAGGATACCATTCGGCAGGTACTGCACATTCTGATGACGGAAGGCATCAAGATCGACTACGGTCAGAAACTGGGCAAGACCATTATCTTTGCCAAGAACCACAGCCATGCGGAGAAGATCTGCGAGGTATTCAATAAGGAATATCCCCATTTGCCTGGCTTTGCCAAGGTGATCGACAATAAGATTAACTATGCACAGAGCTTGATTGACGAGTTCTCCGATCCCAAGAAGCTGCCGCAGATCGCTATCTCCGTGGATATGCTGGACACCGGTATCGATGTGCCGGAATGCTTGAATCTGGTCTTCTTTAAGAAGGTTATGAGTAAGGCCAAGTTCTGGCAGATGATTGGTCGCGGTACTCGTCTGTGCCCCGGCTTGCGGGATGGCGCGGATAAGGATAAGTTCTACATCTTCGACTTCTGCGGAAACTTTGAATTTTTCCGCATGAATAACGGCAAGCCTACGGCTCTGCAGATCGCGTTGCAAGGCGCTATCTTCAGCTTGAAAGCGCAGATTGCCTATAAACTGCAGGATATTGCTTACCAGACACCGGAACTGATTGCATTCCGGAAGACCCTGGTGGACGACATGGTTCGCAAGGTGCAGGAACTGAACAAGGAGAA
Source organism: Oscillospiraceae bacterium (assembly GCA_017436035.1). Classification (GTDB taxonomy): domain Bacteria; phylum Bacillota; class Clostridia; order Oscillospirales; family Oscillospiraceae; genus Faecousia. Next base: position 4,193 of record JAFSDV010000036.1, read on the forward strand.
CTTTGCGGTTCGGCAGCACCTCAGGTTCGTGGAACTGTATTCCAATCCGGATAACTATACCGCGCTGACCTATGAGAACACTTTACAGATGCGGGAGGAGTTGGCTCCGCTGATCACCCCGGATGCAGACGATGCCAAGGCTGTGCGTTTCGATGCGCTGATGTATGGTATCGAACTGGCTTATCTTATGGGGAAGAAGTATGCTAAGGCAAGAACCGACCTTTTCAAGAAGGTCAGCGGCATTGCTTCTGTTGCCAACATTCCGGAGATTATGGTGCAGAGTGAACTGATCAATAAGATCCTGCACACGGATTATCTGGAGAACGCAGGCATCAACGAGTTTGAACATATCCGTGAGAACCTGCGTGACCTCATCAAGTACATTCCTACCGGTAGAATGACCTACATCACGAACTTTGCCGATGAGTTGATTTCTATGGATTGGAATGAATCCGAACTGGAAAATGATGATCTAAAGAACTACAAGATGAAAGCGGAGTTCTACATTCGTCAGAACCAGGACAATGCGGTCATTGCCAAACTGAAGACCAACAAGCCGCTGACATCTGCGGATGTGAAGGCGCTGGAGGAGATTCTTTGGAGCGAACTGGGCACCAAGCAGGACTATGAAAACGAGTACGGCAGCAAGCCTTTGGGCGAGTTTGTCCGGGAAATTGTGGGCCTGGATATGAACGCCGCCAAGGAAGCTTTTGCGGAGTTCCTGAATGATACTTCTCTTGATAGCAATCAGATCTACTTCGTGAACCAAATCGTGGAGTACATTGTCCATAACGGCCTTATGAAGGATATGTCGGTGCTGCAGGATGCGCCCTTTACGGATAACGGCAGCGTTGTCGAAGTGTTTACTGACCTGACAGTTTGGCTTGATATTAAGCGTGTTATTGACCAAATTAACGCCAACGCAATTGCAGCATAAGCAATTAAACATCAAAACGATCCGGGAAATTGGAGATAGACTTTCTAACTCTGATTTCCCGGATTTACTTGCAATATTTTGACCTGTTTCAAAATAATTTTACCAGTTTCGACAAAAAACACTGCGTCCTAACTTGACACAAGCAGAGGGGTTCGTATTAGGAGTTGGTGCAAAAATGTTTACCATCGCAGGACCTGTTATTGTCTACGGTGTTTCTGCCAGTGCGGTTTATATATTATTCAATTACATTGTACCATATATCGCCGAGCTTGAACCATTTCACAGGTTCTTGGGTAATGAAAAAGAAACCGTCCTGAAGTTCGTATTCCTCGCCGCTGATAGTGATGGATGTAGCGCAAATTAATTCTACCGGTATGTCCCAGATCATGGATTCGCCAGGAGTTTCAACTTTGTAGTGCCCTGCTTTGTTAAGCAAATTGTAGTAGCCATTTTTACCCTTGATAGAATAAATTTGACCAACCACATAGTTGTCCTTGGTAATCACATGCTTCTGCACGCTGTCATAATCCACAGTGTATCCCCAGAAATGCTTCTGGACAATTTTCCAGCCTTGCAGATCACTCCAATGGCGACCGTCTTCCCAATCTCCCTCAAAAGTAAAGTAATAGATCCGGCAATCACCAGTGTCGATGAACTCCCGACCTGCGTAACTGCCGGCAGCCATATCCGGGGTAAACCCATAGCGTCCGTTATGAATCGCAAAGGGAAGAACACTCATAACGACAAGCAGCACGAGAGCGGCCGACCAACCAACGATCTGCCCAACAAGACGCAGTTTACGGTTCTTTGCTACTATCACAGCCTCTGGTTCTTTGGTGGCGATTTCCTGTGAGGCAATATCAAATAGTTCTTCCAACGCAGCCATAGATTCGGGATTAGGCAAGCCTAATCCGTTTTCCCATTTTGCAACGGTACTACGGCTGACAAACAACTTTTCTGCAAGTTGCGCTTGAGTCAATCCTTTCTCTGTTCGCAACTGCTTTAGATTGTCTTTGAATTCCATATAGTGCTACCTCCTGTCGATTACATTGTAGCAGAATTCTCAGAAAAGTGGTGTTACTTTTATGTTACTTATGCTTTTTGAAAAATGACCCAAATTACTGCGTTCTACTTGCACACAAGCAGAGGGCAGGTGCGATTCTAAGCGGCTTATGCTCAATGAATTGAAAAAATCGTGTGCCAAATACGGCACACGATTTTTTGCGATTTGTTCAAAACACGGAGTTCTGTGTTTATAGCAGTGTTTGGAATATGCGGCGTTTACGGACACCCTGAGGGTGCCTCTTTTTTTGTTTTTGCAGACGCATTCAGCGGAAAAGGGATACGGCAAAATGGGGCGGATTAATAGGCATATTTTTTCCGCATACCCAGCAGAAATGTCATTGAAACGGCTATGCTTAGGATTTCGCTGCCTGCCAAAGAGTACCAAATGCCGTCCAGTCCCCAAATCATAGGCATTACAATGGTGCAGATTACCGGTAAAATCAGAGAGCGCATAAAGGAGATAGCGGCAGATACAGGTCCGTTATTCAGCGCAGTGAAGAACGCAGATGTATAAATGTTAAACCACATAACCAAGAACGGTGTTGCGCAGATCAAAAATGCGCGGGTGGTCATATCCAACAGAGAGTCATCATAACCAACAAAGACAGAACAAATGCTCCGGGCAAAAAGTATGGCAATAGCAGTCAGGATGATGGCTGCCACAGAGAGTATGCCTATGCTTTTTTTAAGGATGTTTTTCATTTCAGTGTGATTTTGCGCGCCGTAGTGGAAGCCCATAATGGGAGAGCTGCCCTGGGAGTAGCCTGAAAAGACACCAAGGAAAATAAACGCTGCGTACATGACAACACCATAAGCTGCAACGCCATCCTCGCCGGCGTAGTTCATCAGCTGGAGATTATAGAGCATACCGGTAACAGATGCTGAGATGCTGGACAGCATCTCGGAAGAACCGTTTATACAGGCGCTGAGCATGGGTCTGAGCTCCAGCTTTGTCTTACAGAACCTCAGAGCGGAGCGGTTGTGTTTACTTAAAAACCAGACAAGTGGAATGACGGCGGCAACCAGCTGGCTTGCGCCGGTGGCTAATGCCGCGCCGGCAATACCCATATTGAATACTGCCATAAACAGATAATCCAATACCATATTGGTAACGCCGGCAGCGATCACAGCCCACAGCGCCAGATTGGGTTGCCCGGCAACGATCATATAGCTCTGAAAGGTATATTGTGCCTGCAGGGCGGTATTGAACAGCAGGCAGATCGAACCATAGATCATCACATCCCCGATCATAGCGTCTGTCGCACCGAAAAGATAGGCAACTGGACGCAGCAAGGCGATTCCTATAACGGTAGAGAAAATGCTGGTGCCAAGCATCAGCAGCATCATCATGGTGAAATAGCGTCTGGCTCTGGGAATATCGCCCTCGCCAAGGGTCTTTGCGACCAATGCGCTGCCGCCTACACCAAGCATAGCGCCTATGCCGCCTAAGATGATCAAGTATGGGATGATCAGATTCACAGAGGCGAATGCGATTTTGCCAACAAGGTTGGAAACAAAGAAGCCATCCACTGCACCGTAGATGGATGTGAAGATCATCATAAGCATAGAGGGCGCGGTGAAACGGAGCAGGCGTCCACAGGAGAAATGATCAGATAATTGGATTTTGGTTGTTGCTTTTTTCATGTAAAGCTCCTTGATAACTTGCGGTTTGCTTCCGCATCATATAGTGCGGTGTATCCAAATTGTCAAATAAAAAAGCGGGGGCTGATACCCCCCGCTTGCTTATGGTTAATTAGCCCTCAAAGTCAGCCTCTTCAGCCTGAACTGCAGGCGCTTCTACGGCGGCTTCTTCATCGGTCAGGGCATCCGCTTCCTCGTCTGTAGGCTCGCAGCAGCACTCCTCACCGCAGCAGTCACATTGGCAGCGGCACAGCAGGTTCTTTGCCCATGCGACGATCTTGTCGCCGTAGGTGGCAGCTACGTAGACCACACCGACAACGGCAGCCACAGCAGCCAGAATCTTCATAACGGTAGTGAATACTTTCATATAGATCCCTCCATGAATTCATTGTCTACTATCAGTATAACCAAAGCAACAGAAAAATGCAATACAATTTGCAACAAAAAATGCATAAAACAACAGCAGACTGTTATATATATCCGTACATTCCCCGGACGCTTACTTCGCCGGATGTGACAGTGCGGACGCTTCCGTCAGAAAAACAGACGATCAGACCGCCGTTGTCGTCCAAATCCATAGCTGTTCCGGCGCAGGACTGACCGGACTGTATGACAACAACCTCTTTGCCCAGCGTAATGCAGTCCCGCTTGTATGCCTCCATCAGGGCTTCTTTTTCTGTAAGCAGCGAGCGGTCCATATGTTCAAGGACAGTGATCATTGCGGCAGCAAGCCTGCAGGGGTCGATAGGCTGTCCGGTGACTGCGGAAAGAGATGTGGCAATGCTTTGCAGCTCCGGTGAAAAGTCTTTTGTCTGCTGCAGGCAGTTGATGCCCACGCCCACTACAGCATAATCCACGGTGCTGCTGCCTGGGGACAGTTCTGTCAGAATACCGCCCAGCTTCTTTTTTTCAAATACCAGGTCGTTGGTCCATTTGATTCCCGGGCGTAAGCCGGAAACCTGCTCGATCGCGTCGCACACAGCCACGGCGACACTGCAGGTCAGGTGCATAAGTGCCGTTGCCGGGCAGTCCGGTCGCAGAATGACCGATAGATAGACGCCCATCCCGGATGCAGAGGAAAAAGAACGGCCCAATCTGCCCCGACCGGCTGTTTGGTGTTCTGCGATCAGAACAGTGCCGTGAGGAGCGCCGGCGCGGGCGAGCCGTTTTGCCTCGTTGTTGGTAGAATCAATGGAAGTATACCAATGCAGAGTGTCCCGCCAGGGACACTCTGCAGAAAGATGGCTTAAAATATGTTCTTTCATATTCAGTCAATATCGTTTACGATCTCAGTGGGCGGAACATCCAAAAGCTCCGGATGGCGAAGGATGCTGCGGTAATGCTTAAAGAAGGTGGCGTAATAGTAGCCGTCTACGATCCGCTCGTCCAGAACAAATTTGATGTCAATGTACTTTTTCTGCACAACACTGCCATCCTCCTGAATTTCCAGTGCCCGGCGTTTGCAGCCAAAGGCACCGAAGACTGGCAGGTTGCCAAAGTCATACAGGTGGTGGTAAATGGGCTTGATACCCAGCGAGCCCATAGAAGTGAAGAAGAGGCTTCCGTGGAAGGGGCTTAGCTCCAAAAGGAATTTGGGCAGCAGTCCGAAGTAGTCCAGCAGCTTCAGCAGCCATACAACAAATTTCAGCACTACACTGGGAATCAGATTCAGATAACCGATCAGATTGTCCAGCCCGGAATCCAGCTCCTGGGTGGCTTTTACGCTTTCAATGGCGGCGTTGAGCTTGTTGTATACATCCTCAGCGGTATCCCGCCGGTTCAGGTGTACCTTGATGGAGGTGTCGGGAGAATCTACAGACATCTCTTTTTTAACCACCATACAGTACTGAATATCCTCGCCCCGGGAGTATACCTTTTGACCGGAGATAAAGCGGTTCAGCTGGGGATATTTACAAAGTCCCCGGACATAAGCAGCTAAAAGAACATGGGTCAGACCAAAATCCGTCAGACCCTCTTTCCGTTTTTGACGGATGTACCGCTCCACGTGAGAGATCTCAAAGGATTCTTCGAACAGGTTGGAGCAGGTATTGCGCTCCACCTGAAAGTATGCGGTGATCTGCGCCATAGGAGCAAGCGTGCGAATCTTACGGCCGTCATTCCGATCACCCCAGGTGGGATGATATTCGCCGGCCGGGTGGATCCGGATGGCAAAGACCATCAACATAAAGCCCAGTGTCATCAGCAGATCGGGCGCCAGGGGCGTCAATACCGCGTAGTTGCCGGCGAGTATAGCACCTCTGTTCAGGTACAGCAGCGCGGCCGCGGGAAATGCCAGCAGGGGAATCAGCGCAAGGGTCAGTTTTTCTCTGCCGGAGGTGATCTGCGTGTAGATGACAGCCATAAAGAGCAGGGTGATGGCGTACAGCACCACTACCAGCTTGTCAAAACCGAAGCCGGAGAAGACACAGCAATAATAAATGGCGTACATCCATACGGGAATGGCGGTTTTATAGAACTGTTCTTTGCCGTTAAACAGGGCGATGAGCACATACAGCACGGATGCGGTTGCCGGCAGGATGATTTGACTCCACACCTCCTGTGAGCTGCCCGTCCCTTTCATACAGGCGATCACAATGCGGGTCACTGCAGAGCATACCATGCACAGTGCCATCAGCCAGGTCAGCACACTTTTGCGGCTGATGTAAAAATGAGTTTTCTTTTCCATACACAACCAGTATAACAAAAAATGACAGGCTTCGCAATAAGGAAGTCAGGTTTTTTTGCCGGACTTTCCTGCGATGCGGGCTTTAACGGCGGACAAATGCTCCGGGGTCGTGCCGCAGCAGCCGCCCAGCAGTGTTGCGCCCATTTCTGAGCAATCTCCGAGGATTTTTGCAAATTCCGCCGGTGACATTGGATAGATGGGGAGATTATCTGCGCCGATCACAGGTGTTCCGGCGTTAGGCTTGCACACCAACGGACCTTTTACGCAGCGGCGCAGCTTGGAAACCAGATAAGGCGTCATCATGTCTGCCGCAACACAGTTAAAGCCTACTGCCGCCGCGCCGGCTTCTTCCAGGTCTTGCAGTACAGGACCGGCATCCATTCCGGAAAACAGAGAGCCGTCGCCTTGCATAGTGAAGGTGTAAAGTACTGCTCCCGCGCATTCCAATTCGGCAGCAGTCAGGATGGCTTCTGCTTCCTGAGGATAAAGCAGGGTCTCAGCAGCCAGCAAATCCGCGCCGCCGTCTATCAGCCCCCGGATCTGACGGCGGTAATTTTCCACCAAAAAGTCAAATTGGTTGGGGTCCCAGCTATCGGTAAAGGTGGCAAGGGTGGTCAGGTCGCCGGCGACCAAACAGCCCGGTGCGGCAGAGCGGGTCAGGCTGACCAGATGGGCGTTGACGGTCTCTGTCTGCCTTGCTAAATTCACACGCTCCAAAGCCACAGGCTGCGCCTGAAAGGTCGGCGCATACAGGATCTGACAGCCTGCCTGTGCATACTGCCGCTGCAGGGTGATCAGTGCCTCCGGGTGTGCTAAGATCCATTCTTCAGAGCAGCAGCCCCGGGGCATACCCGCCTTTTGCAGGTTAGAACCGGTCGCACCGTCCAGCAGGTAAACGCCGGATGCGATTTTTTCTTGAAATTGTTCTTTCGTTAGCATAATCTGCCTCCGATTAAAAAGAGTGGTTTTATTATAGTGCAAGATGGGAAAGATTGCAACATATTGACGGGAGAGGGAAAAACTGTTAAACTGTAAAAAGCTTGCCAAAGGAGCAAAAGTGATGAAAAAGACTGTTTTAAGAAAATATGCCCGGCTGATCGTGCGCTGCGGCGTGAATGTTCAGAAGGGACAGGAGGTTTTGGTCCACGCTGATCTGGATCAGCCGGAGTTCGTAAAGCTGGTTGTGGAAGAAGCGTATAAAGCAGGAGCAAAGGAAGTTACGGTGCTGTGGAATTATCAGCCCTTGCAGAAGATCCACACCCGTTTTCAGTCTGTCAAAACACTCGGTGAGGTAAAGCAGTGGCAAATTGCCCGGCAGGAGCATTACTGTCAGACCCTGCCGTGCCGTATTCACCTGATCAGCGAAGATCCGGACGGGCTGAAGGGCGTGAATATGGAAAAAGCAGCAAAGGCCCGCCAGCACAGCTACCCGATCCTGAAGCCGTATATTGACCGGCGGGAAAACCGGCAGCAGTGGTGCATCGCTGCAGTTCCCGGTGCAGCTTGGGCAAAAAAAGTGTTCCCCGGCGTGCCGAAGGGGAAGGCGGTGGAACAGCTGTGGGCGGCGATTCTGAATGCGGCAAGAGTGTATGAAGATCCTATAAAGGAATGGGAAAAGCACAACGCTGATCTGCGGGCACGCTGTGATTACCTGAACAGCCTTGGCATTGAGAGCCTGCATTATACTGCCGATAACGGCACAGACCTTACGGTGGGTATGATTGCCGAGGGCTGCTTCCGGGGCGGTGCGGATACCAGCTTACAGGGGATCGGATTTAATCCCAATATTCCTACAGAAGAATGCTTTATCTCGCCCATGAGAGGAAAGGCGGAGGGCATCGTTTATGCCACCAAGCCTCTGAGCTATCAGGGTCAGCTGATTGAAGATTTTTGGATGCGCTTTGAAAATGGAAAAGTGGTGGAGGCACAGGCTCGGAAAGGCGGAGAGCTGCTCAACACGCTGATCTCGATGGATGATGGAGCTGCGTATTTGGGCGAGTGTGCCCTTGTGCCGGAGGCCAGTCCCATTGCCGAAAGCGGTCTGCTGTTCTACAATACGCTGTTTGACGAAAACGCCGCCTGTCATTTGGCGATCGGTATGGGCTTTGCGGATACGATCCGGGGTTTTCAGGACCGGACGCTGGAGGAATGCCGGCAGCTGGGTGTCAACGATTCTATGATCCATGAGGATTTTATGATCGGCTGTCCGTCGATGAATATCGATGCTGCCACCCGGGACGGTCAGGTCATTCCCATCTTCCGAAACGGGAATTGGGCGTTTTGATCGGTGTTTTTTCAAAAAAACGAAAAAAACACTTGCAATCTGGATATTCCTGTGTTATGATATCCGGGCGATTAAAGATTGTTGGGGTTTTTATGCCCTTTAACTGATAAGAAAGAGGTGAACAACATGAAGGAAGGTATCCATCCCAATTACGAACAGACCACAATTCGTTGCGCCTGTGGCAATGTCTTTACGACCGGTTCCACCAAGAAGGACATCCGAGTTGAAATCTGCTCCAAGTGCCACCCTTTCTATACCGGCAAGCAGAAGCTGGTTGACACCGGTGGACGTGTTGATCGGTTCAACAAGAGATTTGGCCTGAAGTAAGACAAAATCCGCACTGCGCCCATGCAGTGCGGATTTTTTGCGTATTTTTGTCGAAAATGTTGTGTCAATGACCGGTGATGTGGTATAATAACGATAATTGATGTTTGGCGTTGGAGGAACAATGGAATCGAATTTTGAAACGCGGCAGGAGCGGGCGGTGCTGGTTGGTCTGAACGCGGACTGCTTTACAAAAGCACAGACGGCAACCGATGAGACTTTGGAGGAGCTGGAGGCGTTGCTGGAAACAGCCGGCGGCTTCTGTACCGGCAAGATCCTGCAAAACCGTCACACCCCGGATTCTCACAGCTTTATCGGTGAGGGAAAAGCGCAGGAAGTGAAGATGCTGGCGGAGTTCACGGAAGCCACTATGGTGATCTTTGATAATGAGCTTTCTCCCGGGCATATCCGGGCGTTGGAAGAGATTCTGGGCGTGACGGTGTTGGACCGCAGTTCTTTGATTTTGGATATTTTTGCCCAGCGGGCCAAGACCCGGGAGGGTCGGCTGCAGGTGGAGCTGGCACAATATAAATATTTGCTGCCCCGGCTGTCCGGTATGGGAAAGAGCCTGTCCCGGCAGGGCGGCGGCATTGGAACCCGGGGTCCCGGCGAGACAAAGCTGGAATCAGACCGGCGGCATATTCGGGAGCGGATCGCCCGTCTGCAGACAGAGCTGGAGCAGGTCCGTCAGGTCCGGAGCGTGCAGCGGGAGCGCAGAATGAAAAATTCCGTGCCGGTGGTGGCAATCGTAGGCTATACCAATGCGGGAAAATCCACTTTGCTCAACTGCCTGACAGATGCGGGTATTCCCGCCAATAACCGGCTGTTTGACACGCTGGATACCACATCCCGGCAGCTGACAGTATCGGATAATTTAGACGTGATTCTGTCGGATACAGTGGGCTTTATCGCAAAGCTGCCCCACCATCTGGTGGACGCTTTTCGGGCAACCTTGGAGGAGCTGGAATATGCGGATCTGCTGCTCCATGTAATCGATGCCGCCGATCCCAATCGGGAGGAGCATATTCAAGTGGTGGACAGCCTGATCACAAAGCTGGCAAAGCCCGGCACGAAGGTGCTCCGGTGCTATAACAAAGCGGAATTGGTCAGCCCGGAGGATATTCCTGTAGGCGCGGATGTGGTGAAGATCTCCGCGCTTAAAGGCGAGGGGATGGAGCAGCTGCTCCAAGCCATTGAAGCGGCACTGGGACACAGCCGTCATCATATCGTTGTAAAGCTACCCTATTCTATGGGCGGTATGGTGGAAACCCTGCACAGCAGTGCCCAGGTGCTGAATGTGGAATACACGGAAGAGGGAATTGCTGTGGAGACGGTCGTTGACCCGATCCTTTACGGAAGGCTGAAGGAGTTTATCGTCAAGGAGTGATGAAGCTTGGAGGAATATTTGGTTCCTTCCGGTTTTGGTGAGGATGAATTTGTGGAGAAAAAGTCCCGGTTCATCGGAAGAGTATGGCTTGCAGAGACTGAGGAAGAGGCGTTGGCACGGATTCAGGAGATGAAAAAGCAGCACCATGATGCCACCCACAACTGCTGGGCCTATGTGATCAAGGACGGTCCTGCCCGGTTTTCGGATGACGGAGAGCCGGGCGGCACTGCGGGCAATCCAATGATGCAGGTGCTGCAGCGGGAACAGCTTCACAATGTTGTGTGTGTAGTGACCCGGTACTTCGGCGGTGTGCTGCTGGGAGCAGGCGGTCTTGTGCGTGCCTATACCAAAGGCGCGAAAATTGCGGTTGATGCCGCAGGCAAATCTGTCAAACGGGTTTGGTCTGTGCTGTATGTACCATGTCCGTACAGCTTTTATGAACGGATCAGGCTGGAAGTGGCGGCCTTTGGCGGTGTTTTGCGGGATACGACGTTTGGCGCGGAGGTCGAGCTGGAGATTTTGGTGGCAAGGGAGCAGACGCAGCCGTTTTTGGACCGGCTGACAGATCTGACTGCCGGAACAGTGGAAGGCATGGAAACGGGACAGGAGTACAGAGCGTTCCCTGTGGAAAATACATAGTAAACGAGGGGATCCATTATGCTATTGCGGGAAGAATTGGAGCGGCAGGAGCACCTGCGGCTGAATACAAAGGCCGCATTTTCCGATGAAAGCCGGGGGCGGCTGCGCCGGACTGCCGTTGACGATTCAGATGTGCGGACCTGCTATCAGCGGGATACAGACCGAATTGTCCATTGCAAAGCGTTTCGGCGGCTGATGCACAAGACACAGGTGTTTTTAAGTCCGGAGGGCGATCATTACCGAACCCGTATGACCCATACCATTGAGGTGGCGCGGATCGCCCGCACCATTGCCAGAGCCCTCAATTTGAATGAGGATCTGACAGAGGCGGCGGCAATGGGTCATGATTTGGGACATACACCCTTTGGGCATGCGGGAGAAAGCGCCCTCAGCGAAGTGATGGGACAGCCGTTTCGGCACAATGAGCAAAGCTTGCGGGTCGTAGATGTACTGGAAAATGACGGCGCAGGCTTGAATCTGACCTATGAGGTCCGGATGGGTATCTTGGGACATACCGGCAGCTTTGTTCCGGAAACGCTGGAGTGTCAGATCGTGCGCCGGGCAGATCAGATTGCCTATGTGAACCACGACATTGATGATGCAGTCCGCGCCGGGATCTTAAACGACTGGGATATCCCGAAATCCGTTTCCAGAATTCTTGGAAAGACCCACTCCGAACGGATCAATACCTTGGTGTGCGATGCAGTCAATACCTCCGCGGAGGCGGGGACGATCCAGCTGTCGCCCAAGGTGGATCAGGCGTTGGCGGAGCTGCGGGCGTTTATGTTTGAACGGGTATACAGAAGCCCGGTCGCCAAGGCGGAGGAATTGAAGGCCAAGGATATGCTTAAGCGGCTGTATGAGTATTATTACAACCATCCGGAGGCGATCCCGGACCATTTTCAGCCCCAGCTTTCCTTTGAGGGCATGGAGCGGACCGTGTGTGACTATATAGCAGGCATGACAGATAACTATGCAGCAGATAAATTTACAGAACTTTTTATTCCCACAGGCTGGCATGTTCGGTGATGATGTGGTATAATAAAGTATTCTAAGGAGAAAAACGGACTTTTGGGAAGGAGGCGAAGACTATGGCATTTCCAGCATCGTTTATAGATGAGCTTGTTGCCCGCAACCGAATAGAGGATGTGGTGGGACAGTACGTGAGCCTGAAGCGCTCGGGCGCCAATATGTTCGGTCTTTGCCCGTTTCATGGAGAAAAGACAGCCTCTTTCTCGGTTTCCCCGGACAAGGGAATCTACTATTGCTTTGGCTGCCATAAGGGTGGCGGACCGATCAATTTTATGATGGAGATCGAGGGACTGAGCTATCCGGACGCAGTGCGGGCTCTTGCCAAGCGGTCGGGAATGGAGGTCCCGGAGGACGAGCAGTATCAAAGCAGGTATCGGCATCAGGAGCGGTTATGGGCGCTGATGAAGGAAGCCGGACGGTTTTTCCATAAGCAGCTTTATGCACCGGCAGGTGCTCAATGTCTGGGCTATGTGCAAAAGCGCGGACTGAACAAGGCAACTGTCACACGGTTTGGGATCGGCTTTGCACCCAACTCCTGGAATGCGCTGACAGATGCTATGCGTAAAAAGGGCTATACAGATCAGGAGCTGCGGGATGCAGACCTTGTGGGTGAGAAAAACGGGCGGGTTTATGATCGTTTCCGTAACCGGCTGATGTTCCCGATCTTTGATGTTCGGGGGAATGTGATCGGCTTTGGCGGGCGGGTGCTGGATGACTCCAAGCCCAAGTACCTGAACTCCAATGAAACACTGATCTTCAACAAGAGAAAGAATCTGTTCGGTCTGAATTTCGCGAAAAAAACCAAACAGCCCAACATGATTCTGGTAGAAGGCAATATTGATGTAGTGACCCTGCATCAGTACGGTTTTGACAACGCGGTGGCATCTTTGGGTACATCTTTGACAGAGGAACAGGTGGCGCTTCTGAGCCGTTATACCGAGCAGGTAGTGCTGACATACGACGGCGATGAAGCCGGACAGCGGGCAGCTCAGCGTGCAATTCCTATGCTGGAAAAGGCGGGAATTCAGGTGAAGGTCCTGCAAATGAAGGATGCAAAAGATCCGGATGAATTTCTCCATAAGTTCGGACCGGACCGGTTCAAGCTGCTGCTGGAGGATTCTTCCAATCGGGTGGAGTACCAGTTAAACGCCATCCGAAGGAAGTATAATCTGAACATTGATGATGAAAAGATCAAATTTGTTCATGAGGCAGCTGAGCTGATCTGTACGCTGGACAGCTCTGTGAAGCGGGAGGTATACGGAGGACGGGTGGCAGAGGCTGCCGGTATCAGTATGGATGCCATGAAGCTGGAGGTGAATAAGGCCTTCAAGCGGCGGATCGCCAGAGAAAAGAAAAAGCAGGAGCGGATCGATTTGGCACCGGTTAGAGCGTTGCAGCCCAAGGAACGCTCCATCCGCTATGATAATGTAAAGTCCGCTGTGGCGGAGGAGGGGATCATCGCGCAGATCCTTCGGGAGCCTGTGCTGTTGGAACAGATCTCAGAGTTGACCCGGGAACAGTTCTCTGTTCAACTGTTTGGACGGGTATTTAGTCTGCTGCAGCAGCGTTATAAACAAGGGCAGGAAGTGTCGCTGGCGGTACTGGAGGATTTCAGCCCGGAGGAAATATCCCATATTGCCGGGGTTATGCAGCGGCAGGAAGGACCGGTCAATGAAGCGGCTTTCAAAGACTGTGTCCGTATTGTGTTGGCGGAGCATCAGAGTACAGGTGTGCACACAGATGATGACCTGATGGCACTGCGCAGCAAATTTCAGGAAAGAAAAGGAACAAGAGCATGAGCACAGCCCTGTTGGATAAACAAAAGGATGAGCCGGTCAGCTGCGGTGATGATGTGGGTCAGTTTTTACAGGAGATCCGTCAGTATCCCCGGCTGAGTCCTCAGGAGGAACGGGCGCTTGCCAAGCTTTGCGCCGAAGGCGATGAGGATGCTATTCGCACCATGGTCAATTCCAATTTGCGATTGGTGGTATCGGTTGCAAAGGAATATATGGGACGGGGTGCGCCGCTGTTGGATATGATCCAGGAAGGAAGCATCGGACTGTTGGCAGCAGCCAGAAAGTTCGATTATACGCTGGACTACCGATTCTCTACCTATGCTACCAAGTGGATCCGGCAGGGTGTTACCCGGTGTGTAATGGAGCATGGAGAATTGATTCGGGTGCCCCGGCACACGGCAGAACGGATCAGGAAGCTGCTGGACGCAAAAAAAGAGCTGCAGGCACAGGATGGATGCCAGCCTACGCTGGAGCAAATTGCTTCCTACAGCGAAATGACGGTCAAAAAAGCGGAGGAGCTGTTGGGGCTACTGCCGGAGATCTGTTCACTGGATGCGCCTGCCGGCGATGAGGATGGAACATTGCAGCTGCTGCTGGAGAATATGCACGCGCCACAGCCCCATGAGGAGCTGGTCCGTCAGGAAATGAAGCGTATCCTTGAGGGACTGCTTAGTATGCTTACAGAACGCCAGCGGCAGGTTTTGCGTTTGCGTTTCGGTATGGAGGACGGTGTGTGCCACAGTCTGGAGAAGGTTGGACAGCATTTGGGCGTTTCCAAGGAAAGAGCCCGTCAGATCGAGCATCAGGCGGTGGAAAAGCTGCAAAAACTGGGCGCAGGTCTGGGATTGGAGGAATTCCTTGAATGATGGAGTTTACATTTGAACAAAGCCCCTGGGAAGCGGAGCTTCAGCAGTTGGGGCAGGGAGACAGCCTGTCTGCGGTGCGGTTTCTGACCTTGCTGGAGGATGCCGCAGATGAAGAATTGGAGAATGCCTTTTCTGAGCTGGAGGAGCGGCGGATTACACTGGATATTTCTTCTCTGCCGATGTTTTCGGTTGTCGGTGCCGGTGGACTGCGCCTTCGGCAGGAGCAGGAGCTTGTTGAAAAGGGAAGGCTGTTGGAGGGACTGGAGGAACAGGATCCTCTGCGGCTGTATTTAGAAGAGCTTGCCCGGACACCGGCTGCAGGAGATGTGACCATGCTTGCCCGGGATTGTGCCATGGGTGACCGGTCTGCTGCGGAGCGGTTGGTGACGTTACAGCTGAGCCGGACGGTTGAACTGGCAATGGAGTACACCGGAAAGGGTGTGCTGCTGCTGGATTTGATGCAGGAGGCCAGCTTGGGTCTTTGGCGCAGTATTTTATGCTATACCGGCGGTGATTTTGAAGCTCACAGCGATTGGTGGATCCGGCAGTATTTGGCAAGAGCTGTGGTCATACAGGCGCGCGCCGGCGGGCTGGGGCAGAAGCTGCGTCAGGGTCTTGAGGATTACCGGGATGTGGAGATGCGCCTGTCAGGCGAACTGGGCCGTGGCGCGACGGTTGAGGAGATCGCTGAGGCAATGCACGTAACCGGGGATTATGCTTCGGTTTTAGAAGGAATGCTCAGCTTGGCCAAAGGAAAACAGCTTATGGCAGAACCCGAGGAGTCCGGGAAAGAGTTGGAGGATGAAGATCAGTCTGTGGAAAACACAGCGTATTTTCAAAGCCGTCAGCGGGTTCTGGAGCTGCTGTCAACCATATCTGAAACGGAAGCAAATGTGTTAACCTTGCGTTTCGGCTTGGAAGGCGGGCTGCCGCTGAATCCGGAGCAGACCGGTAAAAAACTGGGCTTGACACCGGAGGAAGTGGCGCGTATAGAAATGCAGGCGCTTGCAAAGCTGCGTCAAGAATCTGATTAAAGAGAGGGAACGATGATGACAAAGACCTATGCGATCGCGATCGACGGACCTGCAGGGGCGGGAAAAAGTACCATTGCCAAGGCTTTGGCGGCAGAGTTGGGCTTCCGTTACGTGGATACCGGCGCTATTTACCGGACGGTAGCGTATTTTCTGGACCTATTGGGTGTCAGCCCCAAGGATGTTGACGGTGTTGAGCGGTACATCGACGAGCTGACCATCGGTATTGAATACGATGAAAACGGAAAACAGCATATGCTGATGAACGGTATGGACGTGTCTGATGAGATCCGAACCCAGGATATTTCTCAGAAAGCGTCACTGGTTTCTGCCCATCCGGTGGTCCGGGAAGTGCTGCTGGATATGCAGCGGGATGTTGCCCGGAAGAATAACGTGATCATGGATGGACGGGATATTGGAACAGTGGTCCTGCCTAAGGCGGATGTAAAGATTTTCCTGACGGCGTCAGTAGAGGTACGGGCAAAGCGCCGTTACGACGAATTGATCGCCCGTGGACAGAAGGCACAGCTGGCTCAGATCCAGAAGGAGATTGAGCAGCGGGACTATCAGGATACCCACCGCCCTATTGCGCCGCTGAAGATGGCAAAGGATTCGATCAAGCTGGACACCTCGGAGCTGGATGTTTCCGGCGTGTTGGCGGAAATGAAGCGGATCATCGGGGAGAAGCTGCCCTTATGAGTGTTCAGGTCGCAAAAAGTGCCGGATTTTGCTTTGGTGTAAACCGGGCGGTCGAGCTGGTAGAGCAGGCAGTCAAAACCGGAAAGCGGGTGTGCACCCTTGGACCGATCATCCATAACCGCCATGCAGTGGAACGGTTTGAGCAGATGGGCGTCGGCGTGATCGACAGGCCGGAGCAGGCACAGTCGGGGGATACGGTGATCATTCGTTCCCATGGAGTCGCCGAGGCGGTTTACGAACAGCTTAAAGACCGGGGCGCGGAAATTATTGACGCAACATGCCCCTTTGTAAAGCGTATTCACGGCATCGTGCATACTGCTGACGAGGAAGGACGTTTGCCGATCATTATCGGTACACGCACCCATCCGGAGGTGGAAGGGATCGCAGGTTGGTGCAGCAAATGCGAGATATTCGAGACCCCGGAAGAGCTTGAAAATTGGAGCAAAAACGCCGAAGAACGGGCACGGTTGCTAATTTGCCTTGTTTGTCAGACAACTTCCACAGAATCTTTGTGGAAAACGTGCGTAAAAATCGCAAAAAAACAGTTTACTAACTTGAAAATTTTTGATACAATATGTAAGGCTACTGAATTTCGGCAAAGAGAGGCGGCGCAATTAAGCGCAAGCTGTCAGGCAATGGTGGTTGTTGGCGACACACACAGCTCCAACACCGGCCGGCTTGTTACAATATGTCGGGAACACTGCGAACGGGTCGTGCTGGTAGATAATGCCGGCGAGCTGGACCCCGGGTTTTTCCGCGGTGTGCATCAGGTTGGAGTCACTGCCGGAGCATCTACACCGGCGTGGATTATAAAGGAGGTCAACAAGACGATGAGCGAAATTACAAATGTTGAGGCTGTACAGGAGGAGAACTTTGCGGAGCTTCTTGAGCAGTCCATCAAAACTTTAAATACAGGAGATAAGGTTACAGGTATCGTTACCGGTATCGGCAATACCGAGGTCCAGGTGGACCTGGGCACCAAGCATGCCGGTTACATTCCCTACGATGAAGTCAGCACCGATCCTTCTGTGAAGCCTGAGGATGTTCTGAAGGTTGGCGACGAGATTCAGGTCTTTGTCGTTCGCGTGAACGATCAGGAAGGTACTGTTCAGCTGAGCAAGAAGAAGCTGGACGGCATGAAGGTGTGGGAAGATCTGGCTGCATGGTGCGAGGAGAAGACCACTGTTGACGGCACTGTGACTGAAGAGAATAAGGGCGGTCTGGTAGTGAACGTAAAGGGTATCCGCGTGTTCGTTCCCGCGTCCCAGTCCGGCATTGCCAAGGGCGGCGATATGAGCGCTCTGGTGGGCAACCCCGTGCAGCTGAAGATCACTGAAGTGAACCGTGCCCGCCGCCGTGTGATCGGCTCCATCCGGGCAGTCAGCTCCGAGAGCCGCAAGGCTGCTCAGGAGAAGATCTGGAACGAGATCGAAGTTGGTGCTAAGTACCACGGTACTGTCAAGTCCCTGACCTCTTACGGCGCGTTCGTGGATATCGGCGGTGTTGACGGTATGGTCCATGTGTCCGAGCTGAGCTGGAACCGGATCAAGACTCCCGCTGATGTGATCAGTGTTGGTGACGAGATCGATGTTTATGTGATCGCCTTTGATCCTGAGAAGCGCAAGATCTCTCTGGGCTACAAGACTGCGGAGATGAATCCGTGGAATCAGTTTATGACCAACTATAATGTTGGCGATGTGGTCGATGCCAAGATCGTGAAGCTGATGACCTTTGGTGCATTTGCTGAGATCCTGCCCGGTGTGGACGGTCTGATCCACATTTCTCAGATCGCGGACAAGCGCATCGGCAAGCCTGAGGATGTGCTGAGCGAGGGTCAGGAGGTTCAGGTGAAGATCACCGATGTAGACGCTGAGAATAAGCGTATCTCCCTGTCCATTCGCGCTCTGCTGGAGGAGGCTCCTGCTGAGGCAGAGGCTGAGACTGAGGCTGAGTAAAAAATACATACCGGAGCCGTAAGGCTCCGGTATTTTAATGTTGAGGAGGATTCATATGGTTAAGCATATTGTGATTTATACACTTAAAGAGGGCGTTAACAAGACGGAGGCGGTGGAGTTGATCCGCTCTGTCTTAGAGCCGCTGGTGGGCAAGATTCCCGGTCTGCTGTCTATGCAGATCAGATCCTGCTACCAGGGCGGTATGGATTACGCTCTTTACTCGGAATTTGACAGCAAGAAGTCTTTAGCCGGCTATGGGGAGCACCCTGCTCATTTAGAAGCGAAGAGCCATTTTTGGCATATGCTTGACAGCAGAGTCTGCGCGGACTATGAGGTGTAACGGATGAAAGCAGTCGTTACAGTTGTCGGAAAGGACCGGGTGGGCATTATTGCGGCAGTCTGCACCCAGCTTGCGGCGTATCAGGTGAATGTACTGGATATCAGTCAGACGGTTATGCAGGGATATTTTACCATGATGATGGTGGTGGATGTATCCCAGAGCACCTTGCCGCTGGCAGAGCTGGCACAGCAGATGGATGAAAAGGGCAAACAAATGAATTTGTCCATCCGTCTGCAGCGGGAAGATATTTTTGATGCTATGCACCGGGTGTGAGGGATTGTATGCTGAATATCAATGATATTTTATCAACCCAGGATATGATCGACAAGCGTCACTTGGATATTCGTACGATCACTATGGGCATTTCTCTTTTAGACTGCGGGCATGAGGATGTAAAGACCTGTGCCCGGAAGATCTATGACAAGATCACCCGCCGTGCGGAGAATTTGGTAAAGGTGGGTCAGCAGATTGAGTGGGAATTTGGTATTCCCATCGTCAATAAGCGCATTTCTGTAACACCTATTTCCATTGTTGGAAATACCTGCCGGACCGATTCCTATGTGCCGCTGGCGATTGCGATGGATGCGGCGGCAAAGCAGTGCGGCGTAAACTTTATCGGCGGCTTTTCTGCCTTGGTGCAGAAGGGCTGTACCCAGGGAGACTGGATCCTGATGGATTCCATTCCGGAGGCAATGAAGGCCACGGAGCGGGTCTGTGCCAGCGTCAATGTGGGCTCCACCAAGGCCGGTATCAATATGGACGCTGTGGCAAAAATGGGTCAAATCATTAAAAAGACCGCCCAGCTGACGGCGGATAACGACGGGTTGGGCTGCGCAAAGCTGGTGGTGTTTGCCAATGCGGTAGAGGACAATCCTTTTATGGCGGGTGCGTTCCACGGTGTAGGCGAGCCGGAAACTGTTTTGAACGTCGGTGTTTCCGGACCGGGTGTGGTGTACCACGCCTTGCAGGGTGTCAAGGGCCAGCCTTTTGATGTGGTTGCGGAGACGATTAAGAAAACAGCCTTCCGGATTACACGGATGGGGCAGATCGTAGGCGTGGAAGCCTCCAAACGGCTGGGCGTTCCTTTTGGGATCGTAGACCTGAGCCTTGCGCCGACACCGGCTGTTGGCGACAGCGTTGCCCGGATCCTGGAGGAGATGGGACTGGAGGTTTGCGGTACCCACGGTACGACTGCTGCACTGGCATTGCTGAACGATGCGGTGAAAAAGGGCGGCGTTATGGCAAGTAATCACGTAGGCGGTTTGTCCGGCGCGTTTATCCCGGTGTCTGAGGATGAGGGTATGATCGCTGCCGCAGAAGCCGGTGTGCTGCAGCTGGACAAGCTGGAAGCAATGACCTGTGTTTGCTCTGTAGGTCTGGATATGATCGCAGTACCCGGAGATACCTCCGCGGAAACGATTTCTGCCATTATTGCCGATGAAGCGGCCATCGGAATGGTCAATTCCAAGACGACGGCAGTACGGATCATTCCCGCACCCGGTAAGGTTGTGGGAGACCGGGTAGAGATGGGCGGCTTGCTGGGCAGTGCGCCGGTTATGCCGGTTCACGGTCAGTCCAGCGCGGAATTTATTGCCCGAGGCGGCAGGATCCCTGCACCGCTGCAAAGCTTGAAAAATTAAAATAGTTGAGACTTGCTGTGTTATACAGCAAGTCTCAACTATTTTGGTCAACAAAAAAGAACAGGAGACGGTTTTTGCAAACCGTCTCCTGAATGGTTAGTGCAGTTTTTCAATTACGGTCCGGATTCTGGAAACCGTTCTGTCAAAGCCCAGGATCTGCATAACCGTATACAGATCCGGTGAATTGGTCTTGCCGGTGACAGCCTGGCGGATGAAGGTGGATACATCGGCGACTGTGCCGGGGAAGGCAGAGGGATCTGCTTTGTAGGCCTTCATATCGGAGGTGAAACCCAGCTCTTCGGTAATTTCTTTGACTTTTTCAAACCATACACCGGAATCGTCGGCAATGTCGAATTTTTCCAGGAATTTGGTCAGCGCAGTGATAACGGTTTCTTTGCTGAATTTCTCATCAAACACCGGTTCTTCCAGATAATCATCATAGAAGAATCCCATATAAGGCTTGGCTTCCTTCCAGGTGGACAGGTCTTTGCGGGGCTTTTTGCCGCCCCTGCCGATGGCTAAAATGGATGTTGCGTAGGCGGGATCGGCCTTGAGCTTGGAAGCGAAGTCCGGGTCGAAATCCTCTGCCCATTCAACAAGCAGCTTGTAGACCTGATCTGCGTCCATTTTGGCAATCTCATTTTTACTGACGTCTGTCAGCTTGGCGTAATCAAACAGGTTGCCTGCCGGGTTCAGCTTCTTGGGGCTGAATTTGAACTCTGCGGCAGGAGCGTTGGGGTTGGCACGGCGCCAATCCTCGTAATTGGAGTTCAACAGGGTCATGATGTATTCATAGACCGCTTCCACAGGGAAGCCCTCTGCCTTATAGAAGGTCAGCGCCAATTCACGATCCTTGCGCTTGGACAGCTTCCGCTTGGAAGTGCCGTCCATTTTCATCAGCGGTCCAATATGAACGTATTTGGGCAGCTTAAAGTCCAGTGCCTTAAACAACTGCAGGTGGAACGGAAGGGTGGGCAGCCATTCATCACCCCGGACCACATGGGTTGTTCGCATCAGATGGTCATCTACCGCGTGGGCAAAGTGATAAGTTGGAATACCGTCGGATTTAAGGAGTACATGGTCAATGTTGTTCTCTGTGACCGTCAGCTTTCCCTTCACCAGGTCTTCGAACTTGAACTGATTTTCCGCGTTTCCGGTGGAACGGAAGCGCAAGACCCAAGGCTTGTTTTCAGACAGCTGGGCCTGGATGTCTTCCAGGGGGCGGTCACGCCACAGGGCGTATGCACCGTAATAACCGGTAGTTTCCTTGTTAGCCTCCTGCTGTTCGCGCATAGCGGACAGCTCCTCTTCTGTGCAGAAGCAGGGGTACGCCATGCCGTTTTCTACCAGCTTCTTTGCATATACGTGGTAGATGGAGGCACGCTGCCGCTGACGGTAAGGTCCGTACAGACCGCTGTCACCGTCGATCACAGCACCTTCATCAAAAGAAATGCCATAGTGCTTCAGGGTGTTCAAAAGGACCTCTACCGCACCGGGAACTTCCCGCTTGGCGTCGGTATCCTCTACCCGTAAAAACAGCACGCCGCCGGACTGGTGCGCCATCCGCTCTGCGGTCAGTCCCTGTACCAGATTGCCCAAATGGACGAAGCCGGTGGGGGAAGGTGCCATGCGGGTGACGATCGCGCCCTCGGGAAGATTGCGGGGCGGATAGCGGTTTTCCAATGCTTCCGGTGTGTCGGTCACAGTTGGAAACAGCAGCTGCGCCAAAATGTTGTTATCCATAAGCTCCACCTCGTTTTGAAATTTTCAATAGTATAACATATTTGATAGGGTAAAGTCAATTTTTCGTTGCGTTTTTCTTTGGTCTGTGGTAGAATAGCGGAAATATGGATCGGATACGTGAAAATCGGTATTCGGTCATGGGAAAGAGGCGTTTTTATGGAAGAAATCGTTGCAAAGAAGCGAATGTTGTCCGGTATCAAGCCCTCCGGGGATTTGACGCTGGGCTCTTACTTAGGAGCGGTCAAAAACTGGGCAGAGCGTGCCGATCAGTATGAGTGCTTTTATTTTATGGCAGACCTGCATGCGATCACTGTGCGGCAGAATCCGGCTGATCTGCGCCGCCGTACACTGGAGCAGCTGGCTCAGTATATTGCCTGCGGCCTGGACCCGGAGAAGAACACGCTATTCATTCAGAGCCATGTGCATCAGCATGTAGAGCTGGGCTGGGTGTTGGATTGTTATTCCATGTTCGGTGAGCTGAGCCGTATGACTCAGTTTAAGGACAAGTCCGCGAAAAATGCAGATAATATCAACGCGGGATTGTTTACGTATCCCAGCCTGATGGCGGCGGATATTCTGCTGTATCAGCCGGATCTGGTTCCGGTTGGTGAAGATCAGAAGCAGCATGTAGAGCTGACCCATGTGATCGCCCGCCGCTTCAACGGCATTTACGGGGATGTGTTTAAGCTTCCGGAACCCTTTGTGCCCAAGGTAGGTGCCCGGATTATGAGTCTGACCAATCCCGCTGCAAAGATGTCCAAGTCTGAAAATGAGGATACCGGTCGTGTACTGCTGATGGACCCTCCGGAGGTGGTAATGAAGCAATTTAAGCGGGCGATCACGGACTCGGATACGGAGAACTGTATCCGCTATGATAAGGAAAACAAGCCCGGTGTTGCGAACCTGATGACGATCTACTCAGCTGTGACCGGAAGGACCTATGAGGAGATTGAAAATGAGTTTGCAGGCTGCGGTTACGGAGCGTTCAAGCCGGTAGTCGGTGAGGCAGTGGTTGAGCATCTGCGTCCCATTCGGGAGGAGGCTCAGCGGCTGATGAAGGATAAGGCATATTTGGAAGCGGTGTACCGTGCCGGCGCGGAGAAAGCCAGCTATGTGGCGGAAAAGACCTTGAGAAAGGTCTACAAAAAAGTGGGCTTTGTGGCAAAATAAAAGTAAAATCGCACTGCTGCGGCAGTGCGATTTTTTAGAGCATTAAAGACGCTTTATTAGTGTGCAAAATGCAGACACGGTAGAACGGATGGGGTGAGGAAGGGGCTTTGAAGCATAATATACAGTATCCTGATAATCGGAGACAGGGGCTGGACCGGTATAATGGGCATAAGGCAGCAAAAGCTGCTCCAGCTGCTTCAGACTGTAAAACTTGCCGGGTGTTACGGAAAGACCAATGCTGTGAAGAATCTCCACACAGAATTCCACACAGGTGTATGAATCGGGTGCCTTTACGGTTTTTTTGAAGGGAACAGCAAGGGCGGAAATGTGATTGTATAAGTATTGATCCTGCCGGGAAAGCATATAATCAATGTGTCGGTGCAGCTGGGCGAGCTGTTCCTGTGAAACCGGAATGCGAAACACCCGCAGGTGCGCCGCAGGGCCCTTTGGATGGTATCGGGAAAGGGATTCTTTTACAAAGCCGCCGTAAAATGGTGTGCTATAGAAATGGCGGGCAAAGCTGTAAAGGGGTTCAAGCTTGCTGTCAAAGCTAATGCTTATATGATTAAAGGAATTGCGGGTATATCGCCGGATAAACGCGCCTGTGCGGGTTGGGGTAGCGGATAATACTACATACAAGAACGGTTCGGTCATAAAAACACCTAAAATTTTCAAAAATTAATTTTTTATAGTATATCATACTTTTTTTAATGTGGCAAGCCGCGAACAGGCTGATTTTCGGAGGATTGCAAACAAAATCGCCTGCTATGCCATTTTACGGCGGTATTGACAAAATTCCAGCCTATCAATATAATAATATCGATATCGTTAGAGGGAAAAAGCCCTCGATAATAAGGAGTGGACAGTTATGAGTAAAATCAGTGTTATAGGTGCCGGAAATGTGGGTGCTGCAATAGCCAACGACCTGATGATCCAGGGGGTAGCTTCGGAGATCGTTTTGATCGATGTGAATAAGAAAAAAGCGATTGGAGAGGCACTGGACGTGTATCAGGGTGCGCCGTTTTTCTCTCCTGCCATTGTGCGCCCCGGTGATTATGATGCGGCAGAAGGCTCGGACATTGTAGTGATCACTTGCGGTATGGCAAGAAAACCCGGGATGTCCCGGCTGGATCTGGCGCAGACAAATGTAAATATCATTAAGGATGTGGCGGCAAATGTAGTGCCTTACGCACCTAATGCGATTTATGTGATCGTCTCCAACCCGGTGGACGTTCTGACTTATGTTTTCACAAAGATCTCCGGCGTGCCGGAGCGTCATATAATCGGATCCGGTACGATTTTGGATACCAGCCGGCTTCAGTCTGAACTGGCGAGAAGATTTTATATCAACCCTAAAAATGTCCATGCCCATGTCTATGGCGAACACGGTGACAGCTCTTTTGTGCCCTGGTCTCTGGTGCATATTGCCAACAACCATGTGGACGAATATAAAGCCAGCTCGCCGGATAAGGATCGGATCAAATGGAATCAGGATTATGAGGATGTAGAGGAATTTGTCCGTAAGTCCGGTGCGAAGATCATTGAAAACAAAGGCGCAACCTTCTATGCGGTGGCAATGTCGGTCTGCCATATCTGCAAGTGTGCCCTTTCTGATGCAGGCACAGCTTTGTCGGTATCCACAATGATGCACGGTGAATACGGTGTAGAGGATGTGTGCCTATCTACACTGACGTTGGTAGACCGCACAGGTGTCCGTGGAAAGATCCGCAACGAACTCACCGAGGAGGAGATCCGGAAGCTGCATATTAGTGCGGATAAGCTCAAATCAGTGA
This sequence comes from Oscillospiraceae bacterium, assembly GCA_017436035.1. Lineage (GTDB taxonomy): Bacteria > Bacillota > Clostridia > Oscillospirales > Oscillospiraceae > Faecousia. The sequence goes on from JAFSDV010000036.1 coordinate 29,221, forward strand.
TCGCACAGATCGAATATTGAAGAGAAGGGGGCGTTGCAGTTTAATTTGCAACGCCCCTGAAATCGTATATTTACTGGATGCAGCAACGACTCGCCGCCTGACGTTGTGTTCCGGAATGGTGATCGTTTCGGGCGACCGATGGCCGCCATACAGACTCTATGAGAGGATTCCTGGGTTTTGAAACACACCCTTTTTGCTATATGGACTGTTCGGACAGCATCGCGCAAAGATCCAAAGCTGTTTGGGAATCGGGAACGGCACAGCGCAAAGCCGTGCTCATATCCGTCAGATTGAAACGGCAGCCGGAAAGGGCGCGCTCAAGCGCGGCAGGAAGCTGCCAGTCCATAGCGTCGGAGTAGACCTTGGCGGTTGTGATAATGCCGTCCTTTGCCTGAAGCTGAAGCTGGATACCGCCCCAAGGGAAGCGTGCCTGACATTCAAAGCTAAAAGGCAGCGGTGTGCCGTACAGGTAATCCCAGCTGCTGTATTCTGTTCGAAGCTCTTCAATCACAGAATAATCAGCAGAAGTAAGCAGCACCGGTTCTGCGGGAAGTCCGTAAACATCCTCAAATGCGGCAGACATATTTGTTTTCATCCTTTGGCAGGTCAGTCCGGGAGAGAGGGTGCTTAGATTGACCACCCGGGAACGTACAGAGGCAACGCCTTTAGCTTCCAGCTTTGCTTTGGAAGGGCTGAGATAGCGCTGCAATTTTTCCAGATCTGCGTCGATAAGCAGTGTCCCGTGGTGATAGGCCCGGTCTGCGCTGTGGTAAAAAGCATTGCCGGAAAACTTGCGGCCGCCGGCGAGCAGGTCGTTCCGACCGGACTGCTCCGCATGGATACCTGTCATAGCGCAGGCGGCTTGGATCACAGATAATTGCCGGGGAACATCGTAGTCTTCCTGGGATAATAGAAAAGTAAAGTTCAGGTTGCCCAGATCGTGAAATACCGCGCCGCCGCCGGAGAGCCGCCGTGCCAGCTTGCCGCCTTCAGATTCCAGCAGCGAGGTGCGGCACTCCACCCAGGGGTTCTGATTTTGTCCGATGACGACGGTGTTTTGGTTCTGCCAAAGATAGAGGATACATTCGCCGGGCTTTGTCAGATCCATCAGGTGCTTTTCAACTGCCAAATTCCAGTAGGGATCTACGCAGGTGCTTTCGAATATACGGAGTCTACGGATCATAACTGCGCTCCTTTTTGCTCATTTTTATACTATTATAAAAATCCTTTACAGGTCCGTCAATCGGTTTTTGAAAAAATGATTGACAATCCTGATGAAATAATGTTATATTTGTGTTAATGTTGTTAAAATATAACATGCAGGGGGCTATTATGAACAAGCTGCGGCAGGAGATCATGAAGAAGTTTATTGAAGATCGTAATGCAGTTACTATTCGGCAGCTGCAGGAGCGGTTTCCCGACGTTTCACTGATGACGATCCACCGGGATTTGGATGTGCTGACGGAAAATGGCAGCATTGTAAAGTTCCGCGGCGGGGCGCGATCTGTGCGCCATGCGGTCGATCCTGAGTTTAATGTACGCATGCGGGAGAATGTAGCGGGGAAGATGGAGATTGCCCGCAAGGCGTTAGAGCTGATCCAACCCCACAGCTCTGTGTTCATGGATGCCAGCACCACCAATCTGGCACTAGCCAGACGTATGCCGGATCTGAATTTGAATATTTTTACCACCGGTCCCAGTGTGGCCATCGAACTGTGCAAACTTCAGAATCCCATCGTGACGCTGTGCTGTGGCACAGTCAACAGAAAAAACCTGGCAGTATCCGGACAGAACACCCTGGAAATGCTGGATAAGATCAACATTGATTTGGCGTTTATCGGCGTATCCGGATGTTCTGCGGAGGTGGGACTGACCTGCGGTACGGAAAGCGATATGCTGGTCAAGAGCATGATGATCCGAAAAGCCCGCAGGAGTGTGGCGATGTGCAGCAAGGAGAAGCTGAGCTGTCTGATGCCCTATACCTTTGCCAAACTGGAGGAGCTGGATTACCTGATCAGCGATGAGCCTCTGCCTGAGACCTTTGTCAAGGCGGCAGAGCAGGCGGGTGTAACGGTGCTGTAAAATACAAAGGAGTGTGCTTGGGCAGACGCACATAGGGATTTACACGGTTTTGAAAGACTCTTTTTCCCCATAGGAAATCCATCGTTCTTGAAATACATCCAGTATTTCTTCGTCCCCTGAATGTTCCTGTAAGAAAAAAATCTTTCCTTCAAAACTGCGAAGCACTCCAAAGAAAGATATTTCTGCAAGACCAGATAAAACGCCACGGCAAGGCTTGACGCCTGCCGTGGCGTTTTGACGCAGTATTGGGGGAAAAGATCCAATTTGGAGCGTATAAATCCCCATATGAGGCCGCCCTTTAGCAGACTCCTGCTGTTTTGGAGGAAAATACAGTGTATTCGTATAAAAATGGTATTGACACGTTCTGTTATGAGGTGTTATAATTAACATGCTATATCATCCATTAAAGGAGGACAAACAGTGGCAAGTGCAGTAATCATGCCCAAGGCGGGCATAACGGTCGAAAGCTGTATTATCGGTGAGTGGAAGAAGAAGGTGGGCGATCCGGTCAAGATCGGCGACATCCTGTTTACCTACGAAACGGATAAGGCAAGCTTTGAATGTGAATCTACGGCAGAGGGCGTTTTGCTTGAGATCTTCTTTGAAGAAGGCGACGAGGTTCCCTGCCTTGTGAATGTGTGCGCGGTGGGCAATCCCGGCGAGGATGGCTCTGCGCTCCGGGGCGGAAGCGGCGCATCTGCGGAGGAAGCACCTGCCGCGGCTCCTGCTGCAGCACCGGCAGCTCCTGCTGCAGCACCTGCGGCTGCAACCAACGCAAAGGGTATTTTAATGCCCAAGGCTGGTATTACCGTGGAAAGCTGCATCATCGGCCAGTGGCTGAAGAAGGTGGGCGATCCGGTAAAGGTCGGCGATATCCTCTTTACTTATGAGACGGACAAGGCTTCCTTTGAATGTGAATCCACTGCAGATGGCACGCTGCTGGATATTTTCTATGAGGAAGGCGACGAAGTGCCCTGTCTGACAAATGTTTGCGCTGTTGGCACGCCTGGCGATGAAACTGCCTGCCTGAAGGGTATTGGCGGTGCGCCTGCGGCAGCTGAGGAGGCTGCTGCTCCGGCTGCTCCCGCGGCACAGACTGCTGCGCCTGCGGCCGCCGGTGTAGAAACGGTGATTATGCCCAAGGCGGGTATTACTGTGGAGAGCTGCCTGATCGGCCAGTGGCTGAAGAAGGTGGGCGATCAGATCAATGTAGGCGATGTGCTGTTCACCTACGAAACAGACAAGGCTTCCTTTGAATGCGAATCTACTGCGGCAGGCACACTGCTGGAGATCTTCTACCAGGAGGGTGACGAAGTGCCCTGCCTGGCAGGTGTGTGTACTGTGGGCGTGGAAGGCGGTGCGGCTGCACCTGCTGCTTCCGGCACTGCTGCCGTATCTCCCAGAGCGAAGAAGCTGGCTGAACGCGCCGGCGTGGACGCTTCTATGGCTGTGGGCACCGGTCCCAACGGCCGGATCATTGAGCGGGATGTTCGGGAGCTGATGGCGAATCCGCCTGCAAAGCAGGATGCTCCTGCTGCGGTGGCTGCCGCACCTGTTGCAGCTGCAGCGCCGGCAGCTCCTGTGGCTACGCCTGTGGCTGCGGAAGCAGAGGCAGAGTACAAGGACGTGAAGTTCAGCGGTATTCGCCGTGCTATCAGCAAGTCTATGCATACCTCCCTGTCTACAATGGCACAGCTGACCCACAACACATCCTTTGATGCTACCGCAATCCTGAACTACCGCAAGCAGCTGAAGGCTGCCGGCGGTGAGCTGGCAGGCATCACATTGGGCGACATCGTGCTGTACGCAGTTTCCCGCACACTGCTCAATCATCCCGATCTGAACGCCAATATGCTTAACGATAACAGCATCCGCCTGTTCAGTCATGTGAATCTGGGCGTTGCAGTAGACACACCCAGAGGTCTGATGGTGCCCACCATCCGTCACGCGGATGAGATGAGCCTGCTTGAGATCTCCAAGGCTGTGAAGGAGCTGGCTGCGGAATGCCGCGGCGGCGCGATCAGCCCCGACAAGCTCAGCGGCGGCAGCTTTACTGTCTCCAATCTGGGCAGTATGGGCGTTGAGTCCTTTACACCTGTGATCAACCCGCCTCAGACCGGTATTTTGGGTGTCTGCGGTACGATTGACCGTGTGCGCAAGGCTGCTGACGGATCTATCGAGATCTATCCCGCGATGGGTCTGAGCCTGACTTATGACCACCGGGCGGTGGACGGAACGCCTGCGGCAAGGTTCCAGAAGGAGCTGTGCCAGAATCTGGAAAACTTCACGACGTTGCTTGCAAAGTAAAGGTGTGCTATGGAATTGTTTGATTTATTGGTTTTAGGCGGCGGTCCCGGCGGTTATTTGTGCGCGGAGCGCGCGGCGCAAAATGGCATGAAGGTTTGCCTGTTTGAAAAAAGAGCCCTTGGAGGCACTTGCCTGAACGAAGGCTGTATTCCCACCAAAACATTGCTGAATTCTGCCAAGATGTACCGGCATGCCACGGAAAGCGCGGCGTTCGGCGTTACCGCGCAGAATGTCAGCTATGACCATGGCAAGGTGGTGGAGCGGAAAAACAAGGTAGTCAAAACGCTGGTTTCCGGCGTGGGTGCTACGATGAATGCAAATAAGGTTACTGTGATCTCTGCCGATGCCCTGATCCGGGGCAGGGCAGAGGGCGGTTTCCAAATCGAGGCCAACGGTCAGGTATATACCGGTAAACGGCTGGCGATTGCTTCCGGTTCGGAGACGGTTGTACCGCCTGTACCCGGACTGAAGGAAGGTCTGGCTTCCGGTTTTGTTCTGACAAACCGGGAGGTTTTGGACGAAAAGCAGCTTCCTAAGAAGCTGGTTGCCATCGGCGGCGGTGTCATCGGCTTGGAAATGGCTTATTACTTTGCCAGCGTTGGCGTTGATGTGACGGTCATTGAAATGATGCCCAAGATCGCCGGCGCAACAGACCCGGAGATCTGCAAGGTCTTAAGCGATGCGTGTGTCAAGCGTGGTATGACCTTTAAGCTGTCTTCCAAGGTTTTGGAAGTGAAAAACGGCTCTGTGGTTTACGAGGAAAACGGTGAGAAGAAGGAGATCGCCTGTGACAAGGTGCTCCTGTCTGCCGGTCGGAAGCCTGCTACTGCCGGTATTGGCTTGGAGACGCTGGGGCTGGAGATGGACCGGGCTGCTATTGTGGTTGACCGGCATATGTGCACCACTGTTTCCGGTGTTTACGCCATTGGTGACTGCAACGGCAAGCTGATGCTGGCACATACAGCCTACCGGGAAGCAGAGGTTGCGGTGAATCACATGCTGGGCAAGCCTGACGAGATGCGCTATGATGTGATCCCCTCTGTGATCTATACCGATCCTGAGGTAGCATCTGTTGGCTTGAGCAAGGAAGCTGCTGAAAGCCGCGGTATGGCTGTCAAAGAAGTAAAGCTGCCGCTGTCCTATGCAGGACGTTACCTTGCGGAAACCGAGGGCGGCAAGGGCTTTATCAAGCTGGTGGTAGATACCGATAAGAAGCGTTTGGTGGGCTGCCACATGGTTGGCTCCTACGCTTCTGAGATCATCATGACTGCGACAATGATGGTGGATACCGAGCTGACCCCCAACCGGCTGGAAAAGCTGGTCTTCCCCCATCCCACAGTTGCAGAAATTATCCGTGAAGCAATTTTCCATATTTAAGGAGGATACATAAAAATGCCTAAGAGTTTATTTGTCGATCCTGCCGTTGTCCGTGCGCCCGGTAAGGTCACCTTCAACGAGATCCCCGTGAACCAGTACAACAAAACCGTCAAAGAAGAACTGAAGTCCGGTAAGTTTACTAAGGAAGACCTGATCCGGATTTTCCGGGATATGACTGTTCTGCGTGAGTTTGAGACCATGCTGAACCTGATCAAGACCCAGGGCTCTTACAACGGCGTTGACCACACCTATCCCGGTCCTGCCCACCTGTCCATCGGTCAGGAGGCTGCCTGCGTCGGTCAGGCTTACCTGCTGGATGAGAATGACTTTGCGTTCGGTTCTCACCGCAGCCACTCTGAGATCCTTGCCAAGGCTCTGTCTACTATCAACAAGATGAGCGACGAGCAGCTGATGGCTGTTATGGAGGGCTTCCTGGAGGGTAAGTGCCTGCGTTCCACCCAGAAGCTGGGCGAAACCAAGGATGTGAAGGAGCTGGCAATCCGCTTTATCCTGTATGGCACGCTGTCTGAGATCTTTGCCCGTGAGACCGGCTTCCATATGGGTATGGGCGGCTCGATGCACGCCTTCTTCCTGCCCTTCGGTATCTACCCCAACAACGCCATCGTTGGTGGCTCTGCTACCATTTCCACCGGTTCTGCGCTGTATAAGAAGGTCAACAACAAGAAGGGTATCTGTGTCTGCAACATCGGTGACGCATCTATGGCCCGCGGTCCTGTTTGGGAAGCTCTGAACTTCGCTGCTATGGATCAGTACAAGACTCTGTGGGAGTCCCACAACGACGGCATGCCCATTCTGTATAACATTTTCAACAACTCCTACGGTATGGGCGACCAGACCCGCGGCGAGACCATGGGTCAGGGCGTGATGGCACGGATCGGCTCCGGTGTCAGCCCCACCCAGTTCCATGCAGAAACTGTTGACGGCTTCAATCCTCTGGCTGTGATCGATGCCATGGAGCGGAAGCTGGAGCTGCTGCGGAACGGTCAGGGTCCTGTTATGCTGGAAACCCTTACTTACCGCTTCTCCGGTCACTCTGTTTCCGACCAGAATGCATACCGCACCAAGGAAGAAATGGATGCATGGAAGGAAGTTGACCCCATCGTAACATATCCTGCTGCACTGATCGAAGCCGGTGTGATCACCCAGGCTGAGGTGGATGCGATCCTGGCTGAGACCAAGGAGCGTATGACCATGATCTGCAAGGCGGCTGCCGATCCTGAGATCAGCCCCTACTGCGATTTCAAGAAGGACCCCGCTGTGGTTGAACGTCTGATGTTCTCCAACCTGAAGGCTGAGAAGCTGGACGACCGTGAGCCTGAATTTACTGTTCCTAAGGAAGAGGCTGAGGGCTATAAGAAGATCAAGAGCAAGATCCGTACACCCTTTGATGCAGACGGCAAGCCTGTATCCAAGATGAAGATGTACAACCTGCGCGACGGTATTTCCGAGGTCATTTGGGATCGCTTCTATGAAGATCCGACCCTGATCGCTTACGGTGAAGACTGCCGTGACTGGGGCGGCGCATTCGCGGTTTACCGTGGCATGATGGACGCTCTGCCTCATAGCCGTCTGTTCAACTCTCCTTTGGCTGAGGCTTCTATCGTGGGTACTGCTGTCGGTTATGCGATGTCCGGTGGCCGTGCGCTGGTCGAGCTTATGTATGCAGACTTTATCGGCTGCGCCGGTGATGAGATCTTCAACCAGATGTCTAAGTGGCAGTCTATGTCCGCCGGCATTCTGAAGATGCCCGTGGTTCTGCGTGTTTCCGTTGGCTCCAAGTACGGCGCGCAGCACTCTCAGGACTGGACCGCACTGTGTGCACACATTCCCGGTCTGAAGGTTTGCTTCCCTGCAACACCTTGGGAGGCAAAGGGTCTGATGGAGACTGCACTGAAGGGCACAGACCCTGTAGTCTTCTTCGAAAGCCAGAGAATTTACGATGTGGGTGAGCAGTTCCATGAAGGCGGCGTGCCTGAGGAGCGTTATGAGATCACCATTGGCGACACCAACAAGGTGCGCGACGGTAAGGATGTGACCATCTTGACCTTGGGTGCAGTTTTGTACCGCGCGATGGATGCCGCGAAGACCCTGTCCGAAAAGTACGGCATGGAGGCGGATGTGATCAACCTGCACTCTCTTGCACCGTTGGATTACACCAAGATCATCGAGTCTGTCAGAAAGACCGGTCGTGTTGTACTGGTGTCTGATGCTTGCGCCCGCGGCGGCTTTATGAATGACGTTGCCCGGAATATCACCGAGCTGTGCTTCGACGATCTGGATGCACCTCCTGTTGTGATCGGTGCCAAGAACTGGATCACACCTCCCTTCGAGTTCGACGAGTTCTTCTTCCCCCAGGCAAGCTGGATCCTGGATGCGATCCACGAAAAGATCGTTCCCCTGAACGGCTACACTGTAGAGAACGGCTGCTCCGAGGCAGAGCAGATCCGCCGGGCAAAGGAAGGCGTGTAAACAACGTGGAAATCAAAAGAACGGCAAATGCAGGTGTACTGCTGAAAATGGATGGCAAACGGATTTTGATGGACGGTTTGAGCCAAGAGGTCAAGCCTTATTTGGCAACGCCCCGGCATATTCGGGAAGCACTGCTGAAGGAGCTTCCTGACGCCCTGCTGTTTACCCATTGCCATGAAGACCATTACGATGCCACTTTTGTTTCCGAATATCTGCAAATGGCCGCAGGTCCCATATTGGGACCTGCGGATATTCCCTTTTGCAGCCAAATGAAGCAAAAGATTGGTGAAATATGTGTTACACCGATTCCCAGCCGGCATGTAGGAAAATATGACCAGATCGGGCATGTCAGCTTTGTCCTTGAGGGGTCACAGTGTGTATGGTTTATGGGTGATGCTTCTCCGCTTCAGTGGGGAAAGCAGACCGAACTGCCAAAGCCGGATGTGCTGGTTGCGCCGTATGCTTACGGCGTGGGTAATGGATGGAATGTTGTGAAGGGGCTTGGTGCAAAGAAGCTGGTGCTGCTGCACCTTCCTGCACGAAATGCAGATCCGTTTGGGCTCTGGGATGCCATAGAGTCCTCGCTGGATCAAAAAGGGGATGTGGAGCTTTATATTCCGGACATGAACGAAACGGTGAATATTTAAGCAAAATGGACAAGTTTACCAAAAACAACTAAATCTTTATCAAAACAGACACAAATTCATGCTTGACAAATCCTGAAAATATGCTAAGATTTTTATATACCAAATTATTGGAGGGTGTTAACATGATTCATGTACGCGTTATGAAAGCTAAGAATCCTGAGGAGATGGGCAAGCTGGCAGCTGACCAGTTTGAAGCGATGATTCAAACAAAGCCTGCCTGCGTCATCGGTCTTGCCACCGGTTCTACACCCCTGCCTCTGTACCGTGAGCTGATCAAACGGGAACAGGAAGGGAAGATCGACTTCAGCAGAGTGCGCTCCGCAAATTTGGACGAGTATAAGGGCTTGGGACCGGACCATCCCCAAAGCTACCGTAAGTTTATGCAGGAAAACCTCTTTGACCACATTTCCATCAAGCCGGAGAACACTATTGTTCCCGATGGCTTGGCAGAGGATGTTCAGCAGATGTGTGCGGCCTATGAGCAGAAGATTGAGGAGTGGGGCGGGGTAGACCTGCAGCTTCTGGGTATCGGTCACGACGGCCACATCGGCTTTAATGAGCCGGAGGACTATTTCCCCGGTATGACCCATGAGGTCCAGCTGACTGAAATGACCATTGATGCCAATAAGCGGTTCTTTGATTCTGTAGACGATGTACCGAGAGCGGCATTCACCATGGGCATCGGAACAATCATGGCTGCAAAGAAGATCGTTATGGTCGTTACCGGCGCAGACAAGAAGGAGATCCTGCACAAGACCTTCTGGGGTCCTGTCGATCCTCAGGTTCCGGCTTCCATTCTGCAGTTCCATCAGGATGTAACCCTGATCTGTGATGAGGCGGCGTATCCGCTGTAATCGTGTTTTTCGGGCGCACTGTGCATAGCAGTGCGCCCTATATTTTTAGAATAAAGCTTTTATAAAAAATATAGAAAAAAGGCTTGACAAACGGTACTGCCGTGGCTATAATAAGCGTGTTCTGTTTTGAGCCGCCGGTATAGCTCAGTTGGTAGAGCAACTGATTTGTAATCAGTAGGTCGGGGGTTCGAGTCCGTCTACCGGCTCCAAGCAGACGGTAGAATTGAATATGGGGGATTTCCCGAGTGGCCAAAGGGGACAGACTGTAAATCTGCTGGCTATGCCTTCGGTGGTTCGAATCCACCATCCCCCACCAAAAATCCTCGTACGAAAGTACGGGGATTTTTACTTTTTCACTATTACCTTTTCACTCTTCACTTTTCTCTTATCTACGAGGATTTTTGGAAGGTAATAAGTAATAGTGAATAGTGAAGAAGTAAAATACGCCAACGGCACAATATCACTAAAATCTCCGTCAAGGTGGATTCGAACCACCAAAGTAAAAATAATGGGCAGATTTAGTGATTTATGATTGCTATTTCGCTCCGTCGGTCGCTGTTATCGTTGGCAACAAATTGTTCTCATAATATGAAAGGGCATCACGCGGTGGTGCCCTTTCATATTATTTTGAAAAATGTTATAATTCAGGTGGGAGTTTTTGCGGAGTCATCCGTTTAATAAGTGAAAGGACATAAAACTTGTACCTTTCGGGAAGGAGAAAATCAATGGATAACGGTGCAAGTAGCTACCGCCGTTTCCTTGATGGTGACGATGGGGGCATTGTTGAGATAATCAAGGATTATAAGGACGGTCTGACTCTATATCTTAACGGATATGTAAATAACATTTTTGCTGCCGAAGAATTGATGGAAGAAACCTTCTTTAAGCTTATGATGAAAAAGCCGAGATTCAACGGTAAGTATTCTTTCAAAACGTGGCTTTACACCATCGGGCGAAATGTTGCAATCGATTATATACGGCATAATGAAAAGGTTTCTGATACGCCGTTAGAGGATATTGAAAATTACCTGTCTGAAGAAGACAGTGTGGAGAGATCCTACCTGCGTGAAGAAAGAAAAATTGCCGTACATAAAGCACTACGCAAACTAAAGGCTGAATACAGACAGGTACTATACCTAATTTACTTTGAGGGCTTTAGTAATTCTGAAGCAGCATCCGCAATGAAAAAGAGTAAACATCAACTTGAAAACCTTGTTTATCGAGCAAGAATGTCGCTCAGATCAGAACTTGACAAGGAGGGCTTTGTTTATGAAGAATTATAATGAAATTGCAAACGATCTTTTTGAACGCAGAGATAAGTGTATTACAGAACAAAAGGCAAGAAGAAAAACTATTACACGCCTAACGACCTCAATCTGTTCTTTTGTGCTCGTGGCTCTTTTGGGCATAGGCGTATGGCAGTCCGGTTGGCATAACCCTGTAACACCGCCAAACACGGATGATCCGGCAATTAGCGGTGACAGTCAAACATCCAATACTGATAAAACAGTTGGCATCACACCGGATGCTCCTATTATCTGGGGTGAGTCAAACGGGGAAATTCAGGATATGGGTTATACCACGTGGAATGGAAAAACAATCACCTTGCCTCTGCAAGAAGTGTTGTCTGATGAAAAGAACAAAAACCGTCTCATTGCCATTGGCGTAGGATTTGAACTTGATAACGAATTCGTTTACAATGGCAGATCAATTGCTGAATATGATGCTGAAGCCAATAGAGAGGATTCTGTTCTGAACGGTATGGGTTTATTGCTCAAGACTGGTGACGAATTAAAATATGGAGAAGCATTGTATAAAACAGGAACTCCCGACGGAAAGAAATGGGCAAAACAGTTATATGATGAAACAGTAGAGCAAATTGGTAAAGATGTGCTGGCGAAATATATTGTCAATGGAGAATTCTTAAAAGAACAGCTCGAATCCGATATAGCAAATTATACCGCTCACATAATCAGCCGTGAGAACTGGGATAAAGCTATTGAAGCGTATTATGACTATATTGCCAGTGAAACGTGTAAACACCTAACAGAAAAAGGAGTTAACTGTGAAATAAGAAATGGCTTGACAGTATATATGACCGCCGAAGAATTTGCTACCCTTGAAATTGACAACGTGCTGTTTTATAGTTTGGCGATAAAAGATAGTGAAGGAATGGATATGTCATCAACTCCAAAAGATGATGTTGTAACTCAATACTGATAGACTGGAGGCGTCGCAGAAATGCGGCGCCTTTTCAAATGTGGTATAATATTTTTAGAAAATACTGTGAGGTTTTCGCCTCCAATTTCGTGTAATAAGTGAAAGGGCAAGAAAATCGTATCTCGAGATTGAAATTTCTTTTACTTATAATACTTGCGATAGCGAAGTCTAATTTTTAATAAAAGACGGAATCATAATAAAAAAGCGCTGATTTTAGCTTTTTTTGAAAAACCAAAGTGGCATCTAAATGGTTCGGAAGAGCCAAAATCGACAATCTTCGACAGAAGGTTGTCGATTTTACTTTTTCACTCTTCACTTTTCACTATTCTCTACCGTCGATTTTGGCAGAAGTAATAAGTAATAGTGAATAGTGAAGAAGTTCGGCGTCTGCTTCGCAGACGAAATATAAAACATCCGTCAATATAGATCCGAACGACCGAAACAGAATAAAATGGGCAGATTTAGCAATTACTTTGCCAAGTCTGCCCATTATGCTATCTATTTTTTCTTTTTTAATCTTGCCTTTGCTTCCTCTATAGTTTCACCGTCCTTGGTGAGATAAGTATCTACAAACTTATCTTCGATGTTGGTGTAACCACCAACAATACCTTGCTCTATTTTCTTGTAGCCGTCAACTACACCCTTTTCAATTATTTTGTAACCGCCGGTTACTGCTTTTGCAGTTTTGTCAATTGTTTTAACAATCTTAGATTTTGCCATATCGATTCTTTTTCCTCCAATCAAATTGATTCCGAGAAACAGAACGGTAATCCAAACCGCTGTCCCTGTTAAAATGTTGAGCAGCTGAATTTCTTTCGGATTCATCCCCGGAAATGACACAAGCATCGATCTTTGCATTGTGTAGATGGAAACACACGCATCTGCTAATGATATGTTGCGAAGTGTCTTTAGCACAGGTGAGACGGATTGCTTTGCCTTTACCATACCCATAATCGCTATTGTGATTTTGCTGAATGTGTAGGTTGCAATGGCAATCATAATGATTTCGTGGAAGGCTGTACCACGTTCTTTTATAGCAGATAAAATGTTCACACCTACTATGCAGGAAGAAAGTACAACCAATAAAATTCCCGTAATGCGCCGTGCAAAAAGCTCGGTATCATAATTGCCCATTGCTTTACGTTTAACCTGCAACACAGAAAACCTTGTAATTGCAAGTACGGTATAATACGCACCTACTGTAATAAACCACCACGAATGTATAAGAAAACCTATAATACAGTTGCCGAATGCATAAGCAGCGTTCAATACAAGGCTTGTATAAGGGCTTCTTACAAGATTTAATGCTTTCATTTGATGCCTTTGATCATTGGAATGAGCGCAATCAGCATAATGATTCCAAGCAGACCGACGAGTGTGCCCCAAATGATTTGTTGCCATACAAGGCACATACACATACCTACGCCAAGCACCAAAGCGGCAATGACGGCGTAAATAGTACGGAACAGATTTTTACCGCTCATTTTTGGCAATTTCTTGTTTTCCATCTTGCACCAAACGAGTGCAGTGATGATACCTAAAACAATACCAATACCGCCAAAGACGATACCTTCCGTAAGTGCGTTCCATTCCGGTAAGAGAGCCATACACATACCAAGTGCGAAAAGAACACCACTCACAGTTCCCATAATGAGCGCAACAAAACTACTCTTTTTCATCTGAAAATCTCCTTTCATTAAACCAACACTTGTGTTTCTATTGCATTTATAGTATAATAGCTTTATTAAAGCAAAACAACCAACATTTAATCAACAGTTGTTGGAATAAAAGAAAATGCGACCATCAGTTTGGGCGCAAGTGTTGGTATAATGGAGAATTATTATGAACATAAAGAACAATAAGCGGCGCAGAGAGTCGCAAGAGAAAATCGAACGGGCGTTTATAGAACTGTTGCAAACCTATGAAATTAAGGACATCACCGTTTCAGATCTTATTAAAATGACGGAATTGAATCGTAGTACCTTCTATGCAAACTACATTGATATATTCGATCTTGCCGATAAAATGAGAGAAAAACTCGAAAATGATTTCAGTAAGCTGTTTGCTGATTATGATTATTTTAATGAACGTGGTGGCGCACTTAAGATGTTTACACATATCAAGGAAAATCAAATTTTCTATAAAACATATTTCAAACTGTGTTATGACGACAAACACCTCGTTTCAATATATGATACAAGGCGAGCTGAACAAGAACATATTGATAGTAACATCAAATATCATATTGAATTTTTTAGAAACGGTCTAAATGCCATTATTAAGTTATGGCTTGCGAACGGCTGTCAGGAATCTCCCAAGGAAATGGCAGAGGTTCTAAAACAGGAATATAGAGGCAGATAAATGTTAAATCAAAGTGGCATCTAAACAGTTCGTAACAGCCAAAAGTTCTGAATGCGAAAGCGTTCAGGACTTTTGCTTTTTACCTCTTACTTCTTCACTATTCACTTTTCACTAAAAACGCATTCAGGACTTTTGGGAAGTAATAAGTAATAGTGAAGAAGCATATTTTGCAAGGCTTTGCCTTGCTTTTTTATTTTGGTTAATTTTTCTCAACTAAAATAAGCACCCGATGCTTTGATTTGATATGCATCGGGTGCTTATTCTTTTTCAAACCGTATGATATCCTCTGTGCTGCAGTCCAATGCATAGCAAAGGGAATCAAGGGTTTTCGTGCTGATTGCTTCTCCTTTTTTTATTCGATGAAGCGTATTTGCAGAAAAACCTTGTTTGAAGATCAGATGATATTCAGTTATTCCTTTTTTGAAAAGGGTCTCATAAAAGGGCTTGTAGCTGATCATGTTCATCACCAATGATATACTAGCATACTTAATTGCTTGACTATACTCAACAAATTGAGTATAATGAATATCAATTTGTTGGAGGTGAAGAAGTTATGATACAGCCGATTAAAGGTGTTGCTGCGGAAGAGTCCTTATCTCAGGGGGAGAAAAGAGTCGCTTGGGTCGATGTTATGCGGGCGGTTATGATGTTCGCGATTGCATTGGGGCACGCGCTTGATGCGCGGCCGACCAGTGGCAGTATGCTCAACCAATACGTTTATTCTTTTCATGTTCCGGCGTTCTTTTTTCTCTCCGGTCTTTTATTTAGGGGCAAAAAAGAATCCTTTTTTGCGTTTACAGTTAAGAAATTCAAATCACTGATGATCCCGTACTATATTTTTTCGATTCTCAGCATTCTGATTTTTCTGGTTTTAGGCAGCGTGGCATCGGATGGCTTGGGTGTGGCTGTAAAAACTACCGATTTGCTGCCAAATCTGTGGGGTATGCTGTATGGAAACGGAAGCACAGGTTATATGAAGTGGAACTTGCCGTTGTGGTTTGTTCCTTGTTTGTTTATAACCTCACTGATATTCTACTGGATTGATCGTGTTGTATTGGCTGACGGGAAAAGGAACAGTCGTAAGTTTATCGGTATGATGGTTGGTTCTTTGGCTTTGTCATTTTTGAATTATTACGTATTAGGGATTCAGAAGCTGCCCTTTGGGCTTGAAACGGCAGTTTATATGCTTCCGTTTTTTGTGGTAGGGTATTGGACCGGCAGAACGGATATGCTTTCAAAGTTACAATCCGGGGTTAGATACGGGTTGGGAGCGGCATTTGTAATTGCCGGGGCAATATTGGCGTTTGTCAATGGACCGCGTGTGGGTTATGTTGGCTCAGCATACAATAACCTGGCTGTTTACTATAGTTCTGCAATGTTGTCTACGGCAGGGGCTGTGATGCTTTTACAGACTGCTTCAAATAAGCTTCTTATATATGTTGGAAGAAATACGCTTCCCATATTGCTTATGCATAAGTTCCCAATCGTATTTTTCCAGATGTTTTTAGTTGATACGATGGCAAAAAATGAGTTGCTTGGTGTGTCTATCGCAATTGTTATAGCTGGGGCGTCTTGTGCTATGGCACTTTTAGCAGGCGAAGTGATCAGACGGATTGCGCCGTTTGCATTGGGAAGAGTAAGAAAACAGAATTAAACATAAAGAGAAAGGGTGCGTTGTTTCAAAAAGTGAAGCAACGCACCCTAAAATAATAGGTATTCCTATCAGAAGAAAGTTGGACTGAACGCTTCAAAGACGGCATACTATAGAGCACAACCGGCAGGTGATCGTGCCTTGGATAATTGTTCCGTTTTGTGTACGCCAAATATTGACATATACTTCACAATCTGTTAAAATGTCTGCAAAGATTTTTAGCTTCTTTCTTTGATCGGTACGAGGACTATGTGCCTTTTCGAAGAAGCGATTTTGTGTAAATGAGCGGCATACGGGCGCAATAGCAACTGCCGCTTTTTGCAGATACCCATAAACTTGAGGAGGAACAATAATGAAAACATGCAAACGTCTGTCAGCGATCCTGCTGGCAATCTGCCTGATTTTCTCCATGGTGATCCCGGCTGTATACGCCAGTGGAGTGAGCGCAGGTATGAGCAGCAGCGGCACAACGCTGACCTACAAGTTTGGCTATGATGCTAAGACTGCAACAGGCAGCAGTGGAGTAAGAGGCGCGAAGGCCACTTGGCCCAGCGCACCGGTAAAGTTGAACGGTGATGGAGAGGGCGTCACAAATGACAGCTACTTCCTGAATATGAACTCCGGCCGCGGTTATGATGCTTACGAAAGCCAAGCAACATTCCGTACGAATGCTACGAAGATCTGGTTTGCTTATAAAATCTGCGGTGTAAAGGCCGGAACCTATAACATGACCTTCGATACTACATTTGTTACCGGCTCTGACGGTACGGTAGGCAAGGCCAATGTATATATCGTGAAGGATGACGTATACGCTGCTGCCATTGCAGGCCAGGAGTCTATTCTGGCAACTGTTGCCGATGGAAAGAATACTGCTGACGTTACTCTTATAGATGCGTTGACCGATAAAGTGGCTGCGTTCTCTATCGGTGGAACTGATGGCGCAACGACTTATGAAAAGAAAGACATTGCTTTCCCTGCTGACGATGATTATGTGATCGTTTTCAGAACCACTGTTAAGGGCAATATCCAGATGCGTGGCCTGACTATGACGGCTGAGACGGTGGAAGATAAGCCTGCCGAAAACGACAAGCCCGCTGAAAATGACAAGCCTGCGGAAACTCCTTCCGACAAGCCCGCTGAGAACGATAAGCCTGCAGAAACTCCTTCCGACAAGCCCGCAGAGGATAAGCCCGTCCTTAGCGCCGGCTCTCTGGCATATCGGTTTGGCTATGCTGGCGGATCTGTAAGAAAAGGCGACGCAGGCTGGCCCGGTTCGGAAATTTCCTTCTACTATGAGGGCACAGATTACAACGGCCCGGACGCTGACCGCGGATATTCCAAGAGTTCCTTCCTGAATATGAATACAGGCCGTGGCTTTGATGCTTATTACAACAATGTTAGCCACGACAACAGATATATCAACTTCCGGATCAATGGCTCCAAGGGCTGGTTCGCACTGAAGATCTACGGTGTAAAGGCCGGTACGTATGATATGGCCTTTGATGCAACACTTGGCGAAGAAACGATCCTTTATGTGCTCACCGGTAATGCGTATCAGACTGCTGTTGCCGGTTATCAGAGCGAGCTGAGCGCCCTTCCTGAGGATGCGACCCGGCATGCTGTTGAGATCTTCGATGACCTGACTGGTGTAGCGACGCTCACAAGCGACAAGCTGACCGCTCAGCAGGTGACCTTTGCTGCGGATGGCGCAGATGTTGGCGAGTATGTGCTCCTGTTCAGAACCAGCAAGGCTGCGAAGATGTTCGGCTTGATCATGACTCCTGCTGAGGCGCCGGCGCCTTCCGCTGTGGATACTTTGGTTCAGTCCATCGATGCCATCGGAACTGTGACATTGGAGTCTGAGGCAGCGATCACCGCCGCCCGTACAGCTTACGACGCACTGTCTGAGGCGGATAAGGCACTGGTTACCAACTACAGCAAGCTGACCGACGCAGAAACTGCTTTGGCTGCACTGAAGACACCGGTTGAGCCCAGTGAGAGCCAGAAGCCGGATGATCAGAAGCCTGACGATCAGAAGCCTGAGGAGAAGAAGAACGACATCATCGTTCCTGTGATCATTGTAGCAGTGGTTGTCGCTGCTGCGGTAGCTGTGGCTGTAATCATCATCAAAAAGAAAAAGAAGTAAGAACAACTTAAAATGATCAAAAAGCACAGCAGGGTGTAATGCCCTGCTGTGTTTTTGACTTTGGGACGTTTGTTGGCGGCATCTTTGAGACCGTCCAGTAACTCGGGGCAATCAGGATAAATATGCAAAATAAACAAAAAAAGTCGAAAAATGTCGAAAAAAAAGAAGCAAAATGCACATAAAAGGTATTGACACGGAGTGGTTGGTGTGTTAATATACTTCCAACAAATTTCCAAATAAACAAGACATACGACAGTGTTGGCTATTGGTTCAGTAAATTTGACAACGTGTAATAAAGCGGCACGGGGCCGTAATAAAGTGTCGCTTTTTACAAATATAGACCCCATTATAAATACACGAGGAGGAACATTAATGAAAACAAGCAAACGTCTGACGGCAACATTGTTGACGCTGTGCATGCTGCTCTCCGTGTTCGTTCCGGCGTCTTACGCCGAAGGAGACGAAACAAGCACAACGTTGCCTGTTGCGCCCCAAATCGAATGTGAAAACATCATCTACACGGTGCAGTGTGAGATCGCTGCTACCGGTGAGGTCAACGGCAAGGATTATCTGTACCTGTTCTTTAAGGACGGATTGATGCTGGTGTATGACCTGGATACCGATACATTGGTTGATACTGAAAACAATGTATTTACGACACCGGTGGATGTTTATATCGATGAGAATGATGTGGTATGGGTCAGCGGCGCGACCCGTAAGATCTATAAGTACGACCCCCAGACCAAGGTTGGCACTACCTATACGATCCCGTCGGGGCTGTTTCCCGGCATTTCCAGCTTCAGTATGTACGGCCTTACTGGAGACGGACAGGGCAGTTTGTATTTTGGTACTTACAACAGCGCTTATCTTGGAAAGTTCGATACCACCACCAATACATTTACCCAAGTTAGCGGTGAACTGGATGCAGATGCGGCATATGCCGGAAAAGGTGGCGTATACATCCGGGACGGATTTGCCTATCTGACAGTCAACGGCAACAAAAACGGTGACAACCAGTATACCCACAAGATCATCAAGTATAATCTGAGCACCAATCAGGTCGTCCAAAGTCTGGATTACAGCCACCTGATGGGGTTGACCAAGAAAATGCCCGACTATACCACCCTTGTTGGCGATTACCTGATCTGCAGCAC
>JAFSDV010000012.1 GCA_017436035.1 Oscillospiraceae bacterium
AGAATCCGTTGGCAGTTACATTTTTTGCATTTAAGAACAAGCAAAAACCGTTGTCAGAAAACTCTTCCTGCTTTGGATAGTTTGCTCCTCTATCTCCATCAATTATCTCACATAGTTCCGTCATTGGCAATGTAGGGATTGTCTTTTCGTTATGTTCTGGGTCGCCAAACAGTTCGATAAATCGGGATTTGACCAACTGATCCAGCTTTGTAAGCTGCTCTTTCCGCAGGGAAATCAGTTCGCTGACTTCATCTAAAACAGCAGCAATCTTTTTTTGCTGTTCCAAAGAAAACATCGGAATTTCATATTCCTTAAGCCATTCTGTACTCATATTCTTCTGTGCAACACCTTTGGATGCAGCTATGCACTGTTGCTCAAAATAGTCTGAGTTTAACAGGTTGAACAAAAATGCCTTATCGAGTTCAACACCGTCCTTAATGCGCAAACAGGCAACACGCTGGTTCAGTGCGGCGGGAAGAAACTCCTTGGAAAGTTTTGCCACTCTTCCAACATTACCCGTCAAAGACATCAGCATATCGTCTTCTTCAAGACTATATTTCTTTGCATCTTTACTATCGTAAGGATAAAATACGGGAGTAGAATCTTCGATGTACCCCTTTTGTACATTCGCAATTCGAATGATTCGTATTCCTTCCTCAACATACTGCTCACTCTTAAAGGCAAAGCCATTAAGAATGTCGCAAACATCTCCCAATCTAGCCATTATCCCACCCCCTGGATCAAAGCAATTAAGGATACTACCAAAGCAACAAGACTAACAATGCCAGAAAACACTGACACTACAAAGTTTTTGTCTTTTTCTTTGTCTATCTCTTTGGCTGAAGCCCCAGTCAGTATTGCGATTGCAATAAAGAATAAACCAATTATAAAACCAGTACCGCCAACACAAGCATCTAGAAGCCACTTCTCAGCACTATTTTGAAAGGATTCCACAAAAGTTTTTCCGCCTTGCCATATAAATACAATACCCAACAATCCAGTAACAATGGCAATTCCCCAAAATACAGGCACTACAAGTATCTTCATCCATTCACGGGTTACCGAATACTGCGAAGTTTGTTTTTCTTGTGCTGCGACAATTGCTTCTGCAAGTTTATCATAATCAATAGGCTCTACAGTTGCTGATACGGAAACAATTTCATTTCCTTTTCTCTTTACTACAACCTTTTTCACAGCATCCCCTCCAATTCTGCCAATCCTGCTGTGATCTGCATTTCCAGTTCGTGCAGGTCGGCAAGGATCTCGGTAGTAGAGGGGTACTCCACGGCAACATACTCGGTCTTCTTATACTTGTTGATGGACAGGTCATAGCCGTTTTCCACGATTTCCGCTTTCGGGACAAAGAAGGATTTTGCGGTGCGGGGGTTCTCTGCTTCATTGTAAGTCTGGAGATTGCCACAGCCAGTGCGCGCACTGGCTTCGCAATGACAATCGAGAGAGCGGAATCTTGCGATGATGTCGGGGATATCATTCTCCTTGATCTCGGTGCGCTTATCGTCCAAAGAGTAACCGTCGGCGGTCATATCGTAGAACCAAACCTTGTCCGTGCCGCCGTGGCCGGTCTTGGTGAAGATCAGAATACCGGTGGATACACCTGCGTAGGGCTTAAATACACCGCTGGGCATAGAAATCACAGCCTCCAGCCGATTGCCCTCCACAAGTTCCTTCCGGATTGCCTTGTGGGCCGTACTCGATCCGAACAGCACACCGTCGGGAACGATACAGGCGCAGCGACCGCCGGTCTTCAGCATCCGCAGAAACAGAGCCAGGAACAGCAGTTCCGTCTTCTTGGTCTTGCAGACCTTCAGCAGGTCAGCAGATACGGTATCGGCATCCAAACTTCCCTTAAAGGGAGGATTCGCCAAAATCAGATCAAACTTCTCCTTATCCGGGTTCTGATCGGACAGGCTGTCCCGGTACTCGATAAAGGGACTGTCCACCCCATGAGTCATCATATTCATGGCACCGATGCGGAGCATGGTGCGGTCCATATCGTAGCCAAAGAACATATGGTTCAGGAAGTGATCCTTCTTCACCCGGTCAAAGAAAATCTCCTTCTTATGGTTGGCCATCAGATATTCTTCGGAAGCCACCAGGAAGCCGGCAGTACCGCAAGCGGGGTCGCAGATGGTAAAGTCGGGCTTGGGCTGCATCAGCTCTACCATCATCTTAATGATATGGCGAGGGGTACGGAACTGGCCGTTCAGACCAGACTGGGCGATCTTGGAAAGCAGATATTCGTAGACATCGCCGCGGATATCGCTGTCCTTCACCTTCTCCATCTGGTCATAAATCTGATCCAGGCTATCCACCACCTTGCTCAGCAGCAGCGGAGTGGGCAGCTTGAAAATGGCATCACTCATGTACTTGGAGTAGGCGCTGTCCTTACCGCCACCCAGGTTCTTGATAAAGGGGAATACCCATTCCTGCATGACGGAATACATTCTGCCAGCATCAAAGTCATAAAAAACGGACCATTTCAGTTGTTTGCCGTCGATTTTTCGATCACCCACCATGACCTCGTCCGCAAAGATGCTCTTGAAGGGCAGGCCAAGCATGGCGCTCTCCTTGGCACGGAGGTTGTCTGTGGTATCCAGATCATGGATAAACATCAGGTAAGTGATCTGCTCGATCACATCCAGAGGATTTACCAAACCGCCTGCGGCAAAAATATCCCACAAGCCATCAATTCTATTTTTCAGTTCGCCTGTAATCATATTAATCAATCTCCCTGTTCCAAGTGTAAGAAGTGTAGCGGCCGCCGCCGATCTTGATGACCTCACCGCTCTTGACGAGATCATTCAGCGCACGCTGGATGGTGGTCTGGCTGATATCCGGGCATTGTGCCATGATCTCTGCCTTTGTGATTTTTCCAAGATGATCATGGATGATGTCGCGGACACGGTTGGGCTTTCGGGTGTTCTCGCTGACGATTTTCACACGGTCAGAGAATTCCCGATATGCTGCAAGAATGACACCTAGCTGATAGGTCACGAAAGGAATATAATTGTTTTCTTCCTCGTGCCAATTCAAAGAGCTTTCCTGCAGGTCATCGTAATAGGCGCCCTTGGTGCGCTCGATCAGTTTTTCAATACTGATGTACTTGCCCACATGGTAACCGGCACGATACAGAAGCAGTAGCGTCAGCAGACGGCTCATACGGCCATTTCCATCGTTGAAAGGATGGATGCAGAGGAAGTCCAGGATGAACACCGGGATCATCAGCAGCGGATCATACTGGCCGTTATTGCAGAGGTCATTGTACGCTTGGCATAGCCTCTCTATCGCTTCCGGCGTTTCCCAAGCAGCTACCGGAATAAACCGGACATGCTTATTGCCCTGTGCATCTTCTTCTGTAATTTGATTATCGGAAGGCTTATAACTACCGCCGATGCTCATGCCGCTGAACTTGTACAGATCCCGGTGAAGTTGCAGGATCATACTGGGTTTGACCGGAATGTACTCGTAGCTCTCATGGATGGTAGCCAGTACATCACGATATCCGGCGATTTCTTTCTCACTGCGGTTGCGGGGCGTGGTCTTGTCCTTGACGATCTTCTGCAAACGCTCGTCGGAAGTGTAGATGCCTTCAATCCGGTTAGATGCCTCGGTACTCTGAATTCGAGCAATCTCAATCAAATGGGTCAGCTCATCCTCCTGCACCTTTGCGTGCTCGCCCTTGTGCTCATGGATCTGTGCCAGCAGCTGCACGATTTCTGGTGTCAGGAGCTTATTATATATTTTCTCGTAGTTGTAGTTACGCATAGAATTACCCCACTCTAGAATTCTGCTTATATTATATGCCCATTATATCCATTCGTCAAGTCAATTTAGTCATTTTTCAAACTTTGACTAAATTAACAAGGATTGAAAGCAAAAAAATCGCCACCTATTAGGTGACGATTTTACGACATACTGGTATTCGTTTGTTAAAATAGTGTCGTTATCCAATAGATTATGCCATAGATTACCGAGGCCGAAACACCATAAACGATAACAGGTCCAGCAATTTGGAACATTTTTCCTCCAACCCCGAGCACCATTCCTTCTGCTGCTGTCAATATAGGACACACCTTTTGCAAAAATATTTACATTAAAACGGCGGTGTGGTATAATGAAAGAAAGCGAGGTGTGGTAAATGAAAGCAAAAGTAATTTTATCTGCCATTACAGGCTTCTTTTTTGGCTTGGTAACTTATTTCGTATTACAATACATTGAAGAACCTGATGCATTTTTATTTGCAGTTATTGGCGGTTTGTTTTTTTACCTTGTGCTGTTCCTCTTTTTGCTCGTTTACGAAAAGGTCGTCAACAAGCGGTATGAGAAATTTGAAAAAGAGATTTTATCACCCGTCTTTTTTAAGGTCAACGGCAATTTCTATTTAGGCGGTAGTGATGTCAAAAACGGAAATATCTATTTCTGCGAAGATGGAATTGTCTGCGTTTGTTTAGAGAACAAACCTTATACAAAGGATGAAATCTTGCTGCAAAACATTGATCATTTTCGATACACACCTACACAACTAAGTATTTTCACTAATGACGAGAGAATTTTTGTAATCACGCTAGCAAGAACAGACGAAATTATTGATATCTTGATACAAAAAGAGTGGATAGCACCGAGAGGATCTCTATGACAAAAGAAGAATTCTTTAAAGTAATAGAAAGTAAAAGCATATCATCAAATCTTGTTCATTTTGAAAACTCTGTTGCGGATGGATACTATGTACTGAAAAGCTATCATCGTTGGGAAGTCTTTTATCGTGAACGCGGAAAAGATTATGATAGCGTAGGTTTCCCCTCTGAAAGCGATGCATTAGAATATTTATTTAAAAAGTTAGTAAAGGCTTGACCAAGCGGTCAAGCCTTTTTCGTTAGAACAATGTCGTTACCCAATAAATCAACCCATACACCACACTTGCACTCACGCCATATACAATCACAGGTCCTGCTATGGTAAACATTTTTGCACCGACACCGAGAATGAACCCTTCTGCTTGTGTCAACTTAGGACCCATTACTTCGTGTTCTATTAGGACCCAATAATTGTTACAAATAACTTGCATTATCCGTTTTCCCGTGCTAAAATCAACTTGCGACACAGTTTAATATTCTTACGGACAGGCATACTTTTTGTGTAAAAATGTATGCTTTGTCGTCATTGCCTGTTTGTAGGAGTGAACTGTGTCGCAGCAGGATGAAGCTGCATTTTTCGTGCGCAGCTTCGGCTGCGCACTTTTTAATTAAGGTGGTATTATGAAGATTGGATTACGAACTCCTAGTTTGAAGAAATCATTTAAAGCTAGGACAACAGGTAGGCTTAAAAGGAAAATCAAAAAAGCAACAAACCCATTCTATGGCAAGAAGGGTATGGGATATATCAAAAATCCAAAGCGCGCAATTAAAAATAAAATCTACCACAAAACAACCTTTAGTTGGAACAATAAAGAAGCATGGATTCATGTTTTATTGTTTTTCACAACAGCGGGTATTGGAAATATAGTGTATCTAATATGTAAAAAGAAATAACTAATAATTAAAGGGAGGTTTTACCATTGAAGAAACTATATATTGCATTGTCGCTTATTCTTTCCCTCTGCTTTGTATTTGCAGGTTGCGACGTGGACACTGATGATGAAACTATTACTGTGTCCGGTGATATAGCATATTATGCCGAAATGGATGAGGATGCTCTCGAAGAAAAATGCAAAGGAAATTATATCGAGGTATCTGGCACAGTGCATATTATCTATCAAAACATAGGAAAGATTTACATTGGAAACAACTTAAGTGATAAGATTCAATTTTCCTGTGATCTTTCCGATTCTGATGACACTGTAAATATCGAAAAAGGTGATTTAGTAACTATACGTGGCAAATGCAGCAGTTGCATCGGTTCTACTGTTTACCTACAAAACTGCGAAGTTGAAAAACACTCAAATAAGACCGAATCGGAATCTACAGCACCTACAGGCGAAGCAGCTAATACGCCCACTACTGAGTCTAGCACCGTACCTAATACCGAACCTGCTACCGCTCCCACCACGGAGCCTCCACATACGCACAGCTTCAGCGCGGCTACCTGCACTACACCAAAGACCTGTTCTTGTGGTGCAACGGCAGGAAAAGCTAACGGACATAACTGGAAAGACGCCACTTGTTCGGACCCTAAAATGTGTACTGTATGCGGAACAACCAGTGGCTTAACAGCCGGACACAATTTTTCCAACGGAAAATGCACAACATGCGGAAAGGCAGATCCTGACTACTATCACGAAACTATGGTGTGGATTCCTACTAATGGCGGCACAAAGTATCATACCCACGCTGGATGCAGCAATATGGAAGATCCCGAGCAGGTTACGCAGTCCGAAGCAGAATCACGAGGATTTACTCCTTGCAAAAGATGTCACTAACAAAAAAGGCTTGCCGAACGGCAAGCCTTTTACTATTAAAACAATGTGGTAATCCAATAAATCAAACCATAGACTACACTGGCGCTTACGCCATACACGATAACGGGTCCCGCAATCTGGAAAATTTTGGCACCTACCCCAAGTATGAACCCTTCGGTCTTAAATTCGATTGCCGGGGCGGCGATGGAGTTTGCAAAGCCGGTGATGGGTACCAGCGTGCCGGCTCCGGCATGCTTTGCTATATTATCGTAAAGGCTCAGACCGGTTAACAGTGCAGACAAAACCACCAAAGACATGGATGTTGCTGTTGACGCATCTGTTTTCTCCAGACCCAGCGCAGTATAACCGTTCATGATCAGTTGTCCGATAGTGCAGATCAGTCCGCCGATCACAAACGCCATCAGGCAGTCCTTCCAGATCGGCGATTTGGGTGCCAAGTCCTGCACCAGTCTTCCGTATTCCTTTTCAGTCATAACAAAAATCCCTCCGCCCGTAGCATTTGCCGGGCAGAGGGATTTTATGCAATTACATCGCGCCTTCACATTTCAAAACCACTTTGATCGTCAGCAGGATCACCTTGATATCTGTCCACATGCTGCGTTCCCGGATGTACTTCAGATCTGATTCGACCCACTCGTCGAAATCCCGGATGTTGCTGCGTCCGTAACATTCCCGATAACAGGACAAGCCGGTCTTCACATCCAGCCGGTGCATTTGATAGGGCGTATACTGCTCAACCTCAGAAACCAGCGGGGGACGGGGTCCAATAATGGACATATCGCCTTTCAAAATGTTAAACAGCTGAGGCAGCTCGTCAATACTGGTCTTGCGGATAAAGCGGCCTACCTTGGTGATCCGGGGATCATTCTGTATCTTAAAAGCCGGACCTTCCATTTCATTTTGATCCATCAGGTCCTTCAGCTTTTGTTCCGCATCAGGACACATAGAGCGGAATTTATAAATTCCAAAGACTTTTGCACCCTTTGTCATACGGTTCTGCTTAAAAAACACTTTTCCGCCGTCCTCGCACTTGATCGCAATAGCAACGATCAAAAAAACCGGACTCAGAACCAACAGAGCAAAAGATGACATCACAATATCAAAAATCCGCTTGCAAACTTCATATACCGGTTTTTTCGCCGGCGGTGTATAGACCTTTTCCTGTATGGCCTGCATAGCTACACTCCTCACTAATATTTATAATACTGACATTATAACTGCTGTCCCGCATTTTTTCAAGTATTTTATCAAAAATGCACAAACACAGCTGAATTTTCCAATAATTCGTTTGCTATTCAACGCTTTTTGCAACATGCATTTTCAATGTCTATGCCGAAACAAAACCGTTTTCAAATAGGAACACAGCTATACCCCCGGCAGGGTACAACTTATTTCTGCTCAGTCAGTTTAGTGATCGCTATCCGGGCAGCATCCTGTTCTGCCCGTTTTTTGCTGGAACCTGTTCCTTGTCCCAAAACCGTTCCGTTAAGCAGGACCTCCACAGTAAAATGCTTATCGTGGTCAGGACCGGACTCCCCTGCGAGGCGATAGCTGAGGACCTGATTTCTCTTCTGCTGTACCAATTCCTGCAAAGACGTCTTATAATCCTCATTGTGCAATCTGGTCACAGGAACCTTACACAGTACAAACCGCCTTACAAAACTCTCCGCCGCTGCAGCGCCGCCATCTAAAAAGCTGGCTGCGATCACAGATTCCACCGCATCCGCCAAAATCGACGGTCTGGTTCTGCCGCCGCCTTGTTCCTCGCCCTTTCCCAGCAGCAAATGCCGACCCAGATCGATCTGCGCAGCTACTTCTGCCAAACTGGTTTCGCAGACCATATCCGCCCGCATACGGGTCAGCTCGCCCTCGGGACGGTCCGGGAATTTCTTATACAGATACTCCGCAACGATCATACCGAGAACGGAGTCTCCCAAAAATTCCAACCGCTCATTGCTCATAGCGCTGTTATGCCAGCGTTCATTGGCATAGGAAGAGTGGGTCAGCGCATTTTGCAGCAGAGAAATATTTGAAAACCGATAGCCAATGGCATCCTCTAGTTCCTTAATCATCATCCTTCTCCTTCGGCATCAGCGCGCAAAGACCCTGCTCCAGCTCCTGAGAGATGTCGCTGTTTGCCGCATCCATCGCCTGCTTCACCGCATTGCAGAATGCTGTTTCATCAGATGCACCGTGCGCCTTGATCACCGGCTTGCGAATACCCAAAAACTGTGTTCCGCCGATCTCCCGGTAATCCATCATCTTCATCACTTCATCCACGCCGGGCTTGCAAAACAGGTAGCCGATCTTGGAAAGCAGGCTGCGCTTAAAGATCTTATGCTTCATCAGGCTGCCCATGAACATGGCTGTACCCTCAATGGTTTTCAGCAGCACATTTCCCGCAAAGCCGTCACAGACTACCACGTCCACCGCACCCAGCGGCACAGCTCTGGCTTCCACATTTCCCACAAAACGGATCATCCCCCGCTCCGACGCGTCCTGCAGCAGCGCATACGCCTCCTTTTGGAGGGGTGTTCCCTTTGTATCCTCTGTGCCGATGTTCAGCAGGCCGACCTTTGGATTTTCAACGCCCAAATACTTCTTTGCATACAAAGAGCCTACAAATCCGAATTGCAGCAAAAACTCCGGAGTGCATTCAGCATTTGCGCCGCAGTCCAAAATCACTGTTTTTCCGCCTGCTTTATTTGGCATAGCAGGACCCATCGCCGCCCGGCGAATACCCTTAACACGCTTGACAATCAAGGTCGCGCCTGACAGGAGCGCACCGGTGCTTCCTGCAGAAATAAAGGCATCACCCTGTCCTTCTGCCAGCATCCGCAGACCGATCACCATAGAGGAGTTTTTCTTCTTGCGGATCACATTCGCCGGATCGTCGTGCATATCCACCACTTCGTCGGCGTTGGCGATCTCCACGCCCACAGGCAGATCTTCAATTCCCTGCTCCCGCAGGACATTCAGAATCTGATCGCCCTTGCCAACCAGTGTAATATTTGCGCCAAAGTCCTTTGCCGCCCGGACAGCACCCATCACGGGAGCCTGGGGCGCATAGTCACCGCCCATTGCGTCGAGAATAATTCTCATAACCGGCACCTCTTTCTATAAATTCCCTGGGTATGTGTTTATAACGGAACACTCCGTCACCGTTGTTAAATGCCCTGTGCCTTCAGTTCATCAATAATAGCCAGCGACCGTTTCGCAATGGCCATATTTTTCTCTGCCTTTTTCCGAATCCGCTGCTCCAGCGGGGAAATAATGCTGAAATTGATATTCATAGGCTGGAAATTTTCGATTCGCTCATCACTAATGTACAGTCCCAAAGCACCGATTGCGGTTTCTCTGGGAAAATTGGGAACAGCAACGCCCCGCACTTTAGCAGCCATTGCCACCGCAGCCAAAAAGCCGGATGCCGCGCTTTCCACATAGCCCTCCACACCGGTCATCTGCCCGGCAAACGCAACCAGCGGATTATTCCTGTCCGCATAATATCTGTCCAGCAGCTTGGTGGATTGCAGGAACGTATTCTGATGCATCACACCGTAGCGCACGAACTCCGCATTTTTCAGTGCGGGGATCATAGAAAAGACCCGTTTTTGCTCCCCAAACTTCAAATGGGTCTGGAAGCCCACAAGGTTGTAAATGCTTTTAGCGGCATTATCCTGCCGAAGCTGGACAACCGCATAAGGCTCTTTTCCGGTTTTTGGATCGGTCAGACCCACCGGCTTCAGCGGACCAAACCGTAACGTGTCCGGACCCCGCCGTGCCATAACCTCTACCGGCATACAGCCTTCGAATACATTTTTATCTTCAAATCCGTGGACCGGTGCTTCCTCTGCATTGATGAGTTCCTGCAAAAACGCCTCATACTGCTCCTTGTTCATAGCGCAGTTTACATAATCCGGCGTCCCCCGGTCATATCGGGACTGCCACCAGGCCTCGTTCATATCCACCGACTCTGCTGTGACCAGCGGTGCGGCAGCGTCATAAAAATGCAGATAATCTGTGCCGAAATACTGTCCGATTGCCTCAGACAGTCCGTCCGATGTCAGCGGTCCGGTTGCAATAATCACCGGACCTTGGGGCACTTGTGTGATTTCTTCACTGATCAGCGTTATATTGGGATGGTTTTTGATCCGCCGGGTAACCAGCTCTGAAAAACCGTGACGGTCCACAGCAAGACATCCGCCTGCCTCTACCCGGGTCTCATCGGCGCAGGCCATAATCAGGCTGTCCATCCGCCGCAGCTCTTCCTTCAGAAGACCTACCGCATTTTCCAGCCGGTCGCTGCGCAGGGAGTTGGAGCATACCAGCTCCGCAAACGTGTCTGTATGATGGGCAGGACTCTTTTTATGGGGCTTCATTTCATACAGCTCCACCTGTATACCCCGCTGAGCAAGCTGCCACGCCGCTTCCGAACCGGCAAGACCTGCGCCGATCACTTTTACCGTCGCCATGCTCAGGCCTCCTTGCTCTTTGTTTTTTTCGCTGCCGCGGTCTTTTTTGTCCCAGAGCTCTTGGCTGCGGACTTTTTATTCTTCTTGGGCGCATCCGTGTTGGAAGACTCCTGCGTCTGCTCCGCTTTTTTATAGTAGCCCCGTTTATCCTCCGGCAGGAAATTCTCACACTCAGGATTAACGCAGAAGGGCTTCATCCTGCCTCTGCCGGATTTCTTGAACAAGGTTTGACCGCACTTTGGACAATCCTCGGCAGTAGGCACATCCCAGGTCATAAATCCGCAGTCCGCACCTCGTTCACAGGCATAATATGCGTATCCCCGCTTGGACTTGCGCTTGAGGATCGTGCTTCCGCAGCTGGGGCAGCGTCCGGGCATCTTCTCTACAATGGGTTTTGTATTCTTGCACTCCGGGAAGCCGGGACATGCAAGGAACTTTCCAAACCGTCCGATCTTGATTACCATATTTCTGCCGCAGACTTCGCAGATCTCGTCGCTTACCTCATCAGGCACCTTCAGCCGAACGCCCTCCAGCGCCTGTTCCGCGTCCAGCATTTCCTGATGGAACTGTTTGTAAAAATCCTTCAGGACGGTTTTCCAATTTTGCTTTCCTGCCTCCACTTCATCCAGCTTGTTTTCCATATTGGCAGTAAACTCTACATCAATAATATCCTGGAACCGCTCCAGCATCATGCCGGTAACCACTTCGCCCAAAGCTGTAGGGATCAACCGTTTATCGGTCTTATTCACATACTCCCGTTCCTGAATCGTCGACACGATGGCCGCATAGGTAGACGGACGTCCTACGCCCTTTTCTTCCATTGCCTTGACCAGTGATGCTTCTGTATACCGGGCAGGCGGCTGGGTAAAATGCTGCTCTTTTTTCATATCTGTGCAGCATGCCTGCTCTCCCTCCTGCAGATCCGGCAGCGGAGAGCCGGTGGTTTCCGCTTCCTCGTCCCGACCTTCTTCGTAAACAGCCAAAAAGCCGGAAAATTTCACACTCTGATGTGCAGACCGGAAAATATGACCGTTGCACTCTGAGTCGATCGAAACGGTATCATATACCGCGTTTGCCATCTGAGATGCCAGGAAGCGGCTCCAGATCAGCTTATACAGGCGGTACTGCTCCCGGGTCAGCGATGTCCGGATCTTCTCCGGATCCAGCTCCACGTGGGTAGGACGGATGGCTTCATGGGCATCCTGAGCACTGGACTTGGTCTTAAAGGTATGGAACTTGCCGTAATAATAGTCCGCTCCATACCGGGACCGGATAAAATCTGCTGCCGCGGACATTGCCTCATTGCTCAGCCGCAAGGAATCGGTACGCATATAGGTGATCAAGCCCAAAGTGCCCATTCCTTCCACATCAACGCCCTCATAGAGCTGCTGTGCAATGGACATGGTGCGCTTGGGTGTCATGTTGAGCTTCCGGGAAGCCTCCTGCTGAAGTGTAGAAGTAGTAAAAGGAGGGGCTGCCGATCTCTTCTTCTCTGCACGCTTTACAGTTAGGACCGTAAACGCCCGCCCGTCTATTTCCTCAATAACACGCTGAACCTGCTGTTCATTTTCCAGCTCCACCTTTTTATCCTTGCCGTGGTAGTGGGCTGTAAAGGAACCGGGCTTACCTGTCCGGTTCAGCGTCACCTCCAGCGACCAGTATTCTCTGGGCTGGAATGCCCGGATCTCATTTTCCCGGTCCACCACCAATCTGGTAGCCACCGACTGAACACGGCCTGCAGACAGACCGCGGCGCACCTTCTTCCACAGCAGAGGCGAAAGCTGATAGCCCACGATTCGGTCCAAAATACGGCGGGCCTGCTGGGCATCCACCAAGCTGTCATCGATGGCTCTGGGGTTTTCAATGGCTTCTGTAACCACCTTTTGGGTAATTTCATTAAAGGTCACACGCCGGGTCTTATCCTCGGGAAGCTCCAACAGCTCCTTTAGATGCCAGGAGATTGCCTCACCCTCCCGGTCCGGGTCAGTTGCCAGATAGACCATATCTGCTTTTTTTGCCGCCTTGCGCAGATCCTCAATGATCTCTGACTTGTTCTCCAGCGGCACATACTCCGGCACAAAGCCACCCTCTATGTCTACACCGATGGTGCTCTTGGGCAGATCCCGCAGATGCCCCATGCTGGCCTTGACCGTATACTCCGCTCCTAAATATTTGCCAATGGTCTTGGCTTTGGAAGGTGATTCCACAATTACAAGATTGGATGCTTTGCTCATTGGTTTCCTCCGATAACGTCAGGTTATTTCCGGGATATATGTCCTCCGGGGTGATTGATCACCAACCGTTTTAATGTCAGCTTTGTTAGAATTGCTTTCACTGTCCCCGCCGGAAGCTGAACCCGGGCGATCACCTCATCGGCAGCAGCCGGCTTTTGCGGGATCGCTGACAAAACAGTCTGCTCTGCTTCCGACAAATCAAGTGTTTGTTTATCTAAAACACTATAAGTGGATTTTTCACCGTTGTCAATGGATATTTTGTCAATTTTACCATTTCGTTTTACGGTTTTCTCCGGAACAGCCTGACTTTCTGCCACCTTTAATTCCGTTTCCCACGCCGAAGCAGCCCGTTCCCGGCGGCTGATCTGACCGGGATAAAGCAGATCGTATTCTTTCACTACGTCCCAGCCGGACAGGGCTGCCATCGCCCGATCCTGCAGCAGCCCATTGCTTCCCGCGCAGGCAGGAACATCAATATTGCCGGGAACTGCGAACACATCTCTTCCCTGCTCCAGTGCCCGTTTGGCTGTGATCAGCGCACCGCTCTTTTCCGGTGCTTCCACCACCAGCAATCCATTGCTGATGCCGCTGATAATGCGGTTTCGTTCCGGAAAATGCCAAGGCTTGGGCTGGGTTTTCGGCGGATACTCCGAAATCAGGCAACCGGACCGGATCACCTGAGAAAACAGCTGCTTATTGGTTTTGGGATAGACTACATCCACGCCGCAGCCTAACACACCCACCACCGGCTTGTCTGCATCCAGCGCGCCCTGCATCGCCATAGTGTCAATACCGGAGGCACCTCCGGATACCACCAACGCACCGCACTGAGCGATCTGCCTGCCAAAACGCAAGGCTGTATTCATGCCATACGCCGTAGCCTTCCTTGTACCTACGACCCCAATGACCGGAATTGCTTCCCAATCAGGAAGCGTCCCCATAAAATACAGCACTAACGGCGGATCGTAGGTGTTGCGCAGCCTGTTGGGATAGTGTTCGTCTCCAAGGGGCAATATCCCGATTCCCTTCTCGGCACAGCATTTCAAAATTGCTTCCGCTTCAGACAGATTCTTATTTTCCAGTGCTTCAAGGGCGGCTTCTGTAATACCCGGTATCCTCCGCAATCCCTCAACCCGCGTATGAAAAAGCTCCTCCGGGTCACGAAAATGCTGCAAAAGCGCAAGCTTCTGCGCCAGGGATATGCCGTTTAAGCCTGCATACCAAACCCAGTAGATCAGCATATTCGTCACCTCCATTGTTTGTATGAGCTTCTTAAAGCTGCTTCATCTGCCACATAACGATCGCCGCGGCAACCGCAGCGTTCAAGGACTCACAATGCTCCTGCATGGGAATGATCAGCTCCGACTGGGCGCTTTCCAGAATTTCCCTTCTCACACCCTGTCCTTCACTGCCAATCACCACCGCCAGCTTGTGCAGCGGCGCTTTTCGCAGATCGACTGCTTTTTCCGAAAGTGCTGTTACTGCTATCGGGATCTGTGCCTGCTCCAGCGCAGTCTGCGCCTCCTGCCAGGTCGTCTGCACCACCGGCGTGCGGAACACCGCGCCCATACTGGCCCGAACCACCTTGTGACTGTAAGGATCTGCGCAGCCCTCCAGCAGAGCAACCTTTACCGAAAGGGCATCCGCAGTCCGCAGGATCGTTCCTAAATTTCCCGGATCCTGGATTCCATCCAGCAAAAGCATACCCGCTTCCGGGACAAATGACCTTTTCTCCGGAAGCCGGCACAGAAACAGCGCGCCCTGCGGGGTCTGCATTGGAGAAACAGACGCCATTACGTCTTCCGGAACCCGCACCAAGCGCACATCCTCCGGCACTTGTGCCTCTACGCCGTCAGACAGGATCACTGTATCCAATCCGGGCCACCAACGCACCGCCTCACTGAGCAGCTTGATGCCGTCTGCCACAAACAGACCAGTCTGCTCCCGTTCCTTTCGGGAGGTCAGCAGGCGGCGGACCTGCTGCAGCAGCGGATTTTTCCGGGCCGTGATCCGCTCCGTCATAGCTTCTGCACGGTGCTGAGCGCATCCGTGTCCCCCAATATGACCACCACATCTCCGGCAAGAATCTTAAAATCCGCCGCAGGTGAAACATTGATCTGCCCTTCCCGTTTAACCGCGATAATATTCACACCCAGCTTCGCCCGCACGTTCAGCTCCTTCAGGCTCTGCTCCAGCCACCGCTTCGGTGCAGGTACTTCAATAATGCCGTATTCATCCGACAGCTCGATGTAATCCAACACATTCGGACTGGACAGGCTTTTTGCCAAGCGGTACGCGTTTTCCTGCTCCGGGATGACCACCTGATCCGCGCCCAGCTTCAGCAGCACCTGACGGTGCGTCTCATCATGGGCCTTGCACACGATGTGACCCACGCCCAATTCCTTCAAATTCATCGTTGCCAGTACTGAATCTGCAAGGCTGTCACCGATGGCTACGATGGCACAGTCAAAATTCCCCGCTCCCAAGGCGCGCAGGACCTCTTTGTCCTGTGCGTTTGCAACAACTGCATGAGTCACCTCATTACAGATCTGCTGCACAGGTTCATTATCACTGTCTACCGCCAAAACCTGGCAGCCAAACTGGCACAGTCTGCGAGCTGTTTCACTGCCAAACCGGCCCAAGCCGATTACGATATAGGATCTCACAATCTTTCCTCCTATCCAATCAACAGATTAGTATAGGCGTATTGGAACCGGTCTGCAGCCCGATCTCCCATCAGGAAGCCCAGGCTGATGGTCAGCACGCCCACCCTGCCGAAATACATAAAAATAATGACCAAAATCTGTGCAGGAATACTCAACGCAGTAGTTATACCGGTCGTCAATCCTACTGTTCCAAGTGCAGACACTGTTTCAAACAGTGCATCTACAAAGCCCACAGGTGACGTAGCACTGATGATCACTGCGCCTAATCCTGCCAGCATCACCAGGATTCCGGCGATCGTCATGGCATCGAGCACCTTTTCCGCCGGAACGGATCTGTGAAACACATGAACCGTATGCCGGCCTCTTGCTCTCGCCCAAATAAACAGCAAAATAACGATAAAGCTCACCGTTTTCAGACCACCGGCAGTAGAGCCGGAGCTTCCTCCGATCAGCATCAGCACCATACTGATCGCCTTTGACGCGTCTGTCAGCCCGCCTTGATCCACGGAGGCAAAGCCTGCTGTACGCAGTGTAACTGATTGAAAAAAGGCGTTGAGGGTCTTTTGCCAAACCGGCATAGCTCCCAACGTATCGGGATTGTTCCACTCCAAAACCAGCACCAATGCTGCCCCGAACAGAATCAGCACGCCGGTGGTCAGCAGCACCAGCTTTGTGTATACACTGAACTTCCGAAAGCTGCGAACCCGTACCAGTTCTTCCCAAACGAGAAAGCCCAAGCCACCAGCCACGATCAACACCATCAACGTGCACAGCACCACCGGGTCATCGTTCAAACAGATCACACTGGTCCCCGGCTGAATACTTCCAAAAATATCGAAGCCCGCATTGCAAAAGGCGGATACTGCATGAAATATGCCCCAAACCGCCGACTGTTCAAGTCCGTAGTCCGGCAAAAACCGCAGAAACAGAACCAGCGCGCCCAGCAGCTGAATAGATACGCTTCCAATTAACACCCACTTTTGCAGGCGCACAGCGCCTTCCATTTCGTTCAGGCTCAGTGCCTGTGCCATCACCATACGCTGCCGCAGACTGACCCTTCTTCGAAATAAAAATACAACTATGGAGGCCGCAGACATAAAGCCCAAGCCCCCGATCTCGATCAAAAGCAGGATCACCGTCTGCCCGAAACCGCTCCAGTGGGACCAGGTATCAAACCTTACAAGCCCCGTCACGCAGGTCGCTGAGGTTGCGGTAAACAGTGCGTCCAAAACAGAGGTCGTCTGCCCATCCCGGGACGCAGAAGGCAGTGTCAGCAGCAGCGTGCCCAGCAAAATTATTCCCGCAAATACCAGCGCGATCGTCTGCATCGGACTTAACCGCACACGCCGTTTCTTCAGCCAAAACCGCAGCAGCCGACTGCTCTTAGCCATTTTCCAACCGCTCCCTTTCCGTAAATTCTGATGTTATATAATGTATTATACCAATTCTGTACTACTTTTCAAGCAGCTTTTCAGCAACTGAAAAAAAGGGCTGTGAAAAGCCCTTTTTATCCCCACAAACCCAGATACCCTGCTGCAATACCGACCGCTGCCGACAGGCAGATGATCAAAATCGGATGTACCTTCTTAAACGCCAAAACCACCATCACCGCAAAGATCCCTGCGGAAACATAAAAAGCAGCCTGGGTAAACACCGCCACACGCACGCCTGCATGGAAAAACACCGTCACGGCAACGCTCAGCACCGCATCGGCAATCAAGCCTACCACCGCCGGCTTCAGACCGCTCATACAGCCCTTTACAACACGGCTCTGACGGAAGCGATCATAGCATTTTGCAACGATCAGGATCACAATAAAGCTGGGCAGCACCACGCCTAGTGTGGCGCAAAAAGACCCAAATACCCCAAGCCACGCGCCGCCATCCTGACCGCCTACTGCTGAACCCACATAGGTCGCCATATTCACTGCAAACGGTCCGGGCGTAGATTCGCTGACTGCCACAAAGTCTACCAGCATCTCTCCGCTGATAATATCCCCCCAGTGCAAAGCTACCTGCTCCTGAATCATAGGCAGCATGGCATAGCCGCCGCCAAAGGTCACTGCGCCGATCATAAAAAAGGTCAAAAACAGCTCTAAATAGATCATTTCCCGGCGCTCCTTTCAAGATGCCGCGCGCTCAACAGACCAAAGATGCCGCAGCCGATAATTACAAAAATCACATTCACATTCAACACCGCAGTCAAAATAAACGCGGCGCCCATTGCCACATAGGCAAATCCGCCCTTAGGGCTTTTTTTATACATGGTCCACAGAGACTTGATCAGCAGAGCCAAAACTCCGGCACGGATACCCCGGAACGCAAACTGCACTACCTGCAGTGCCTGAAACTGCTGCAGCACAAACGACAGTACCAAGATCAGCAAAAAGCTGGGCAGCACTACGCCCAAGGTAGCAAACACAGAACCCCATACGCCGCACGCTCTGTAGCCTACAAAGGTGGCGGCGTTGATGGCGATGGGTCCGGGTGTAGATTCAGCGATCGCCAAAATCTCCATAACATCGTCGTCTGTAACCCATTTATAATTCTCAACTGCTTCTTTCTGAATCAGTGGGATCATGGCAATACCGCCGCCAAAGGTAAACGCTCCGATCCGAAAGAACGCGGCAAACAGCCGCCACAGCTTTGAAGCTCTCATAAAAGATCTTCCTTTCTGAAAATACTCTTATTCCATAGAATAGTCTATAACCAAAAAAAAATCAACATCTCCGACTCACCATTTTTCAGCAGAAAGCGCAAATTTGACACATGCGGGTTTTCGTGTTAGGATTATTCCATCAAGCTCGAAGGAGTAGATTATGAATCCATACGCACGAACAGAGTTATTACTGGGCGCGGACGGCATGGCACGGCTGCACAGCTCCAAGGTGGCAGTATTCGGTCTCGGCGGTGTTGGCGGATATGTAGTAGAGGCCCTTGCCCGGTGCGGCATAGGCGCGCTGGATCTGATCGATCACGACACCGTCAGCCTGACCAACCTGAACCGCCAGCTTCTTGCCACCCGTCAGAGCATTGGTCAGGATAAAGTGGAGGCTGCCGCCGCGCGTGTTCATTCCATCGACCCGGACATTCAGGTCCGTCCCCTGAAGCTGTTTTACGGACCGGATACGGCGCACCTTTTTGATTTTACCCAATACAACTATGTTGTGGATGCCATCGACACCGTTACCGCCAAGCTTGCTTTAGTCACCGCGGCACAGGCTGCCGGAACGCCCATCATCAGCTCTATGGGCACCGGCAACAAGCTCGATCCCACAAAATTCCAGATTGCCGACATTTCCAAAACCTCCGTCTGCCCACTGGCGCGGATCATGCGCAAAGAATGTGCCAAACGGGGAATCCGTCGGTTAAAGGTCCTGTTTTCAACAGAAGACCCGGTCATCCCCTGTCCGGATACCGCATCCTGTGAAGAGCTGCCGGAGGGCCGCCGCGCGCTTCCCGGCTCTGTGTCCTTTGTACCCTCTGTGGCCGGTCTGATCATTGCCGGTGAAGTGATCCGGGATCTGACCGCCAATGCTTAAGTTTGTGACTTTCCAATATGTTCTCTGCAGGATACCGCTGGAGCGGTGTCCTGCAGAGAATCTGAATAAAACAGGAAAATCGGCACAAATTGTGCCGATTTTCCTGTTTTATTTACCCAAGGGGCAGTTTTAGCGGACGATAAAGCTCAGCAGCATCCAAACCGGAATAGATGTAACAAGAAACATCCGTATGGTCTTCATCGCAAAAATCCCCTTGTTAACCGTTTCCTGACGCAGTATAAGCTTTGGCAGATAACTCAGGCATAGGAGCGTGACCGCAGCAATGAACACATAAAAGAACGCAAGATTGCCCCGAATCGGCATATCCTCTGTAAAGTACCAATTTATCAATTGAGAACAGGTCGGGAAACTGTCCGCCCCCTGCAGCACTAATCCGGAAGTGCTGACATCTACAAGCTGATTGTTTTTATCTGATGCCCAATAGTACTTGCCATCAAATTCCGGATGCCCTTCAAAAATCAACGTACCATTTTTATAAATATAGACCGCATCCCTATGGGAATGTTCCTCCGGGCTGTAAACAAGACGGTACTGTGCTGTTTTTCCATCTGCCGCGAAAGAAAAGTCCATACCCTGATCCGTTGTCGTTGTTGTCAGCACATATTCCCCGGATATTTCCCAACCGGAATAGCTTCCCGCGCTTTTTTTATACAAAAACACATCTCCGTACCATAAACCTGGAGAGAAAAACAGATATAAATATGTAATCGCTAACGCGGACAGCAGTATGATCGCAATCACTGTAAAAGGGACTTTCTTCTTTACATTATAGTTCATCATATATCTCCCCAACTCCAGTAACCGTATACATACATGTTGTTTTCCCAAATATCGAACGCTTCTTGATACAATGTTTCATATGCTACAGTAAAAGGATGTGCAATTCCCGTAATCCTGTAAGACGGATTAATATACTCATTATTCTGATAGTCCCATGTTAACGAGATCTCACCAGAGCCAAATTCAGTTTTTACACTTACATCTCGTTCATAATTTGTATAGTCATATATATAAGCTTGCCTTAAAGCATGGAATGTATACGATTCAGAAAAGTAATACTCAATATTAGTAGAAATTTTCAAAATGCCATGAACCACTGTTGTAAGTCCTACCAAAGAATTAAGCAATGTGCTGGATGCAATTTTCAACGCTCCTGATATTACAGAAACCGCCGTCATTGCCGCATATTTGTAACTTGTTTTTTCCTCTTGACTATATTGATGCATGCTATCCTTGATCGACATATCTAAATAACGTCCACAATATGAGGAGTACTGTAATTTCGAATGAATCTCCTTATAACTATATTCCGGATAAGTATCAGTTACAGGTCCATCGGGGCGAACTATTGTATACGTTGCACGCACAGAAGCAGTTTCATAATCAGATGAAGGTCTAACAATAGCACCCCCAAAATCATCATATGTAACAGTATATTTATTCTGTAATTCGTCTGGAAGCGTAATCTGAGCAGTACCTATTTGTTGAGATAAACATTCATTCAGTAACAGTTTGTCTCCTTCAGGCATTGTCCAAGTATCATGGTCGTTTCTTAATTCAACCATATTAAACATTTCAATAATTGACCCATTTAAAGATAACGTAGCTATGCCAGTAGAAAAATCCTCATAGTATACCGATTTATCTGTTCCGTTGGTGTTGATAATCTTTCTGTATTCAGCAGTTGTGACGTCCTCAATTAAAACACCTTCATAATACACAATCTCATGATGGTCTCCAAGTTTAACCACATCAATTGTCGCGTTAGTAATTTTCTCATCTGCTTGTACTTTTTCTGCATATGCATACAGTGGAACTCCAAATAACATAACCAGCGATAGCACTAATGCTAATACCTGCTTCATAATAATATTCTCCTATGAAAGTTTAAAGGCAGGTTTCTTTACCTCAGCCAAGCTAAAGTTTTTTTAATGTACACTTTCGCCCATGCTGTGTGTGAAAGTAAAATTACCTCATCATTGGAATCACCTTACTCCTTCCCATTGCGAACGGTACATTTTTTATTCCTTCATATTGCGCTATAACTTTTTCTGTTCGTTATCAATATTAACATTCGTCTTATGCTTTGTCAATTCGTTTTTATAATTTCTTTTATGATTATGAATTAATCATTCTTAGCAAATCCCGTTTAATAATACTTATTACATAATTTGATATTACTGTCTATTAAGCTATAATACAAATCCGCTTCATGCAAAACAAGCATATGCTCCGGCAAGTCCGCCGGAAGGACCTGAAGATATTTGTCTTGTTTTGTTGCCTCGTCAGTGCTATACTAAATACAACCATTATTGGGAGGTGTTCTCTTGGAATTTCATGTAAATCATCCTGTGCTGTTCATTATAGCAGGACTATTGATCGCAGTGGTGCTTGGTCAGTCTGTTTATTTTCTGATCAAAGCTATGAAGCGCAGTAAGGCGATCGGCATGGATCAGGCGAAGATCCGCAAAACCATCCTGTCAGCCGCTGTTTTTACCGTTGCGCCGGCTGTTGCCATCGTCATCAGTGTGATCACCCTGAGTAAAAAGCTGGGCTTGCCGCTTCCCTGGCTGCGTCTGAGCGTGGTGGGCTCTATGAGCTACGAGACCGTAGCAGCCAACAACGCCCTGAGCGCTATGGGGCAGTCTCTGGGCTCGGGAGATCCCCTGACCGCCCAGCAGTATGTCAACGTATTGCTGGTTATGACCGTCAGCATTATGCTGGGCATCTGGCTTGTACCGGTGATCGGTAAGAAGCTGCAAAAGGGTATGCGCAGTCTGGGCAACCGGGATGCCAAATGGGCAGAGACCTTTTCCAACTCCCTGTTTATCGGTATGATCGCCGCCTTTTAGGCTATGTATTCTGCGATGTTTCCCGGCTTTGGATCCCTAGTGCAGAATACACCCCCACCTCCGGTCTGATCCCGGTCTGCGTAATGGCTGTGTCTGCGCTGATTATGGTGGTCTGCGGTCTTTTGATGCGCAAGCCCAAGCTGAAATGGCTCAGTGAATATGCCCTTCCCATCAGCCTGGTGGTGGGTATGGCATCTGCTATCCCGATCACCGCTTGGTTAGGCTAAGGAGGATATGCTATGAAAAAAGAGATTTCTTATATGGATTCTGTCCATCGGGACGGACGGATCTGGAACATCAGCGTGATGATCCTGCTGCTGGCTTTTCCCGTAACCGTAGCCATTATATTCAACGCAGCTCCCGATTGGAACGCGCTGGTTATGGGTCTGATCGCTACTGCGCCTATGTACTGGGCTGTGGGTGCTATTGAAACTGTTACTTATGTGCCGATGCTGGGTGCGGGCGGTTCTTACCTGAGCTTTGTCACCGGCAATATCTCCAACCTGAAGCTGCCC
This sequence comes from Oscillospiraceae bacterium, assembly GCA_017436035.1. GTDB lineage: Bacteria > Bacillota > Clostridia > Oscillospirales > Oscillospiraceae > Faecousia. The sequence goes on from JAFSDV010000012.1 coordinate 22,738, forward strand.
TGCGCCCTGAATGCCATGGAGCAAAACGGAGTCAGTGCCAACTCAGAAGAGGGCGAGCTGATCTCCACTATTGCCATTGCCACCTCCAGCATCGTGACCACTTTGATCCTCGTACTGGGCGTGCTTCTGATCGCACCTCTGACACCCATCCTGCAGGCACCGGCTTTGCAACCCGCTTTTGAGCAGATCCTGCCTGCGCTGTTTGGCGGCCTGGGCGTGGCATTTGTGTCCAAAAACTGGAAGCTGGCTGTTGCGCCGGTTGCCCTGATGCTGGTTCTGTTTATTTTTGTACCGGCGTTCAATTCCGGCACAGTAGGCATTATGGTTCCGGTCAGCGCGCTGTTTACCATCGCAGTTGGCAGAATCCTTTATAAGCGGGGTGTTTTATAATGATCGGTTATGTTCTTTCAGGCATTGCTGTCCTGTTCCTTTCCGTTATTTTGCTGCGGGCGGCCTTCTTCCGTCCCAAAGCGTGTCCTGCCGTGGAAGCAGAGCATATTTCCTTTAACAAGGAGGCTTCCATCGAAGCACTGCAGGAATTGGTGCGCTGCAAGACTGTTTCCTACAATAACAAGGCTCTGGAGGACGACGCAGAATTTGAAAAGCTGATCCGGCTGCTGCCTACCCTGTACCCCCGGGTATTTGATATCTGTTCCCTGCGGCAGCTGCCTGACCGGGCACTGCTGCTTCGCTGGCCCGGAAAATCGGATGCCGCACCCTCGGTGATGATGGCACATTATGATGTAGTGCCTGTAGAAGCAGAAAAATGGGAAAAGCCCCCCTTTGCCGGCGTGATCGAGGACGGCGTTCTGTGGGGGCGGGGCACATTGGATACAAAAGTCACCTTTAACGGCATCCTCAGTGCCGCAAACCACCTGATCGGCAAGGGCTTTGTCCCGGAAAATGACATTTATTTTGCATTCTCCGGTGGCGAGGAAGTCAACGGCATGGGTGCAGTAAACATTGTCAACTATTTTGAGACCCATGAGATCCGCCCTGCGCTGGTGGTAGACGAAGGCGGCGCAGTGGTTGAGAATGTGTTCCCCGGTGTCAAAAAGCCCTGCGGACTGATCGGTATTGGGGAAAAGGGTATGATGAATGTGTGTTATTCCGTTCAGTCCGGCGGCGGTCATGCCTCCGCCCCACCGGTAAAAACACCGATCACTACACTGTTTGAAGCCTGCCGCCGGGTCATCAAGCACCCCTTCCCTATGCACATTACCAAGCCTGCAAAAGAGATGTTCAATACCCTGGCGCGGCACTCCACCTTTTTATACAAGGTGATCTTCGCCAATATGTGGTGCTTTAAGCCTGTGCTGGATCTGATCTGCCGTATGAGCGGCGGCGAAATGAACGCTCTGGTCCGCACCACCACCGCTTTCACCATGATGGAAGGAAGCAGTGCCCGCAATGTCATCCCCGCGGAAGCCAAGCTGATCTCCAATATGCGCTTGAATCCCGCGGACACCGTTTCCTCTGCTGCCGCGCATTTACGGCGGGCAGTAAAAAACGACGACGTAAAGATTACAGTCCTGGAAAGCTTTGAGCCCAGTCCCATTTCCAACACCGACTGCGCTGCATGGGACAAGGTCACCGCCGCTGTATCGGAAACCTGGCCGGGCTGTATCGTCGCGCCTTACCTGATGGTGCAGTGCTCCGATTCCCGCCACTACCGGGATCTGAGCGACCGGGTATACCGCTTCTCTGCGATGGACCTGACCGCCGAAGAGCGCAAGACCATCCACGGCAATAATGAGCGAATCCGACTGGACTGCGCCCTGCGTGCTGTAGAATTCTATATTCGCCTGATGGGTAAATGCTGATAAAAGGGGCGCTGCAAATCCTGCAGCGCCCCCTGCTTTACGGCTTAAAAGGATTATACTTTTCGTGATCTACGATCACCAGCAATGAGACAAGTCGACCGCCACGACCTAATCCATTTGCGCTCTCATAATCAATGTTAACATCATACTGCAGTGCGCACTGATTATTAGCAGTTTTGATTAGAGATCTGGATCGGATATTATATCTGCTTTTCCATCCGTCCGGAACAATGCTTTTACAAATTTCATTAACCTTTTCCTCTACCGATTTGTTAGCCTTTTCCTCATCGATTTCCACATTTTTTACATTGTCAAAAGCATCCGGATCGCTCAAAATTACACCAACAACATTTCCATTGCTATTAAGCTGAATTAATACCCACTCTTCGGTTACATAACCCTGTACCACTCGGTAATATCGGTAATTGCACTTCCCTTCTTTTTCTACAGTACACTTTCTCAAAGACACATAGTCATCTGCAACTGAATCCGCAATCTGCCTGAGACGGCTTTCGTCCAGAGGGCTACCTGATGACTCCGGGTTTTCAACATGAAGATATGTAAATTTACCGTCGCTTTCACGTATATGGAATTCAAAATCACTTCCTACAAACACATGATCTGTATCATAATAGAACGGAAGTGAAGGATCCGATTTTTTATAACTTCCAACATATTGAACTCCGTTGACAGTAACCGATACTTCGCTCGGTCCTGTATAATCAGCAATGCGTGGCTCGGGCCACACAGCATCTGCCTCCGCTGTGCCACACTGCAATGTTGTGTAAGCATCATATTTTATTTCTCGACTGCAGCCATTGAAACTTGAAAATATTGTGATTGCACAGATCAGTACAGGAAGTATTTTTTTCAACACACCAAATTCCTCCCATCTTCATCAATATTAAATTGCTATTATCTGCCGCTAAGCTATAACTGATTCAATCAAATGCTGAGAGGAATCCGCAATGCCCGCCGCAACATCCTTCAGCGTTACTGCGCGCTTTTCCGCTGAAGGTGCTTCGGACTCCAGCGCGATAGCTGTTCCCGGGAACATGGTGCAGCACAGGCACAAAATAAGCAGTACTGCGATTATCCGGACTGATCGTGTTGTTTTCATTGTAATTCCTCCTTTGATGTTTTTCCTACGTTTATATTTTACATCATCAGGAGTACATACCGCAAGAGCGCATATTTCACAAAGTTTTTCATCCGCTATTGTGCATTATTACAATTTATTCCTTCCGTTCATAGTTCGTCTTGACGGACTGCGGGTTTATGCAGTATAATAAAAATGTTGGGCGTGCTGCTTTTTGCTGCACGCCCCTTTTTTGCTTCTAAAGCTGTTTCTCAGATCAGGTTCTTATTGAGTACCAAAGTGCTGTACAGAAACAGCACATCCTGCCCGTGAAAATCTATATAATTCCCCAGCAGCTCTACATTGATATAGCGGATATCCACCAAGGTAACGGTTTTATAATCGTCCACAAGCAGCGGCGTCAGGCTGCTTCCAAAGGAATCCCGGAATACGATCAGCTCCCGGTCTGTGGAAGCGCTTGGATTTTCGATCCGCAGCAGGGACTGGGCTCCGGAAAGGTAGACCTCGTACAGGTCCTTCCCTTCGGCTTTTTTCATATCATAGATCTGCGTATATTTTTCTGTCACATAGTTATAAACTCTGCAATCCTTCAGCAGCGGATTTTCCAAAATACACAGTGTATCCGGCTGCATCGGCAGAGCCGCCTGCCCGTAGTACACCCCATAGAACGGACGCTCCAGCTCTGTGACCGTAAAATCCTCCGTCTGCGGCGGTGTGATGTCCATTTGCTCGCTCAGCCTTTGAGCAACCTTCAGCAGCCGTTCCTGCCGCCAGTGGGTATCCGTAAAGTAATAATCCTCTGCGCTCAGCAGTGCCGTAAGATCGATATGCTGCGCCCAGGGCATCCCCTGCCGAACCATATCAAACAGCCGCTTATAATCCATAGACAAATAGCCGTTTTCTTCAGCAATATAGTAGCCCTTATCAGGCACGACCGCTGTATAGATCTTAGACCCGCTGTTCTTCAGATACTTTTCATAAACCCTCTGAAGCTGTCCCAACGCCCGGTTTACCGAAGCTTCGTTGAGCGGATACTCCAGTTCTGCCGCGTGTCCTTCTGCAATGTAAATTTCATTGTTGTCCAGCTGATTGAGTACATAATAGTGAAACAGGGACTTGATCTGCCGGAATTGATCCCGCAGAGGAAACTGATCCAAGGTATATTTTTCAAAATCCTTTACAAATGTGCCGTTCAGCATACTCTGCCCTGTGAACTGAGGCATTTGAGCCAGCGGTCTGCGCTCTGCGTCGGAGAGCTCCTTGACAGGACTAAACCACGCAAAGCCCGTTAAAACCGCCCACAAAGCCACTAAAACACCTGCGCCGAAGCGGCGTATTTTTTGATTCATAGCTCCTCCTTAAAAACGGAAATACAGGAACGGACTGAATGATCCATCCACCAAATAAGCACTGCAAAGCACCAGCAGCCCGATCAGCACCATCGGCTCCAGCAGTGCGCCTGCCCGGGTTTTTGAGATGCGTCTGGCGGTATTTCGTACCAAGGGCGTCGCACCGATCAGACCGGCAACAAACAGCACCCCGTAGCTGCGCAGATAATACACCGTTTCCCGGGTGATCGCAGGCAGTCCGCCAAAGCCAAACATATTTGCAAGATCCCGTCCTGCCTGAGCAACAGATTCTGCGTTAAACAGTACAAAGCTGATGATCACCGCCAGCAGCACATACCCGTGGCGCAGCAGATCAGGCAGTCTTTGCAGGGCAGGCACCCATTTTTCAACCAGAAGCAGCACCGCAAAGAAAAGCCCCCACAGCACAAAGTTCCATGCTGCACCGTGCCAAAGTCCGGTGAGCATCCACACGGTTAAAGTGTTGAACACCCAGCGGGCTGTTTTGACCCGGTTGCCCCCAAGGGGAATATAGACATAGTCTCTGAACCAGCTTCCCAGGCTCATATGCCAACGCCGCCAAAACTCCCGGACGCTTTTAGACAAATAGGGATAATCAAAGTTTTCTATAAAATGAAAACCGAAGACCCTGCCAAGACCGATGGCCATATCGGAGTAACCGGAGAAGTCGAAATAAATATTAAGCATAAACGCCACAGCGTACATCCAGTAAAATACTACGGACTGCTCCCCGGACTGGCGAAACAGCTTGATCAGCAGCGCAAAGCTGTCAGCGATCAGTACCTTCTTCCCAAGACCAACCAAAAAACGGCGCAATCCAAGGGCAATCTCGTCCCAGCTGTGCTTGCGGCTGTCCAGCTCCCGCGCCACGTCCACATACCGGACGATCGGTCCAGCGATCAGTTGGGGAAACAGCGCGACATATGCGCCAAAGCTGATCAGATTTTTCTGGGGCTGGGCATTTCCCCGATAGACATCAATGGTATAGCTCAGGCACTGAAATGTATAAAAGCTGATGCCCACCGGCAATGCCAGCTTCAGCAACGGAACACCCAAACCGGTCACTTTGTTAAAGCTGCCTATAAAAAAGTCCGCATACTTAAAAATGCCCAAAAGGCTTAAACTGACAACCACAGAGATGGTTAGCCAAAATTTCCTCCACCGGAGCTTCCGGGCTTTTCCGATTGCCAGCCCGCATCCGTAAAACAACAGAATTGTTGCGACCATTAAGATCACATAGCGGGGTTCACCCCAGGCATAGAACACCAGTGATGCAATCAGCAGCACTGTATTTTTCAGCACATTGGGTACTAAAAAATACACCGCAAGCACGATCGGCAGGAAATAATACAAAAAGGGAATGGTTGAAAAAACCATTTGATTCCTCCTGACTAATGTTTCAAATAAAACAGCGACATGGGTTGGTACTCTTTATGGTACGCTGTCCACGCCGCTGCTTTCTATTTCAACCGTTAACCGGTTATTGTCTGCACATACTTCACTTGCGCATCCGGATAGGCTGCGGTCAGCTTTGTCTGGAGCAGATCAAGAACGCTCTCCAAACCGAACGCCATCAGCACATACTCTTCTCCGATCACTGCGATAAGGGTCTTCTCCGGTGTGCCGCACAGCCACTGGGCATGCTCGACCGCACCGTACATGGTATCGGCAAAAGCGACCGCCGAAACTCCCTGAGCAAGACGGAATACGCCGCAGCTAAAGTTATTGCTCATCATCCCATGGAACAAAGATGCTGCTTCGGTAATATTCTGCACCTGATCAGCCGGCACCAAAAGCTGCACGCCAAGAGACTGGGCATCCTGCAGGTTATAATTACCGGGTGCACCGTTGACCATATTTTCTCCATCACCGCCATAGACCGGGAACCGCTCCTCTTCGGTAAAGCCTGCCCAAATCGTTGTCAGCACTTCCAAGGCGCTTGCCGCCACCTGTGTGTTTGTTCCGGTCGTACCTGTTCCTGTATCATCTGTGGTGCTGTCATTGCCGTTGCCGGCGCATCCGGCAGCTATCGCTGCCACCATTGTCAGTGTCAGGATCAGGGTCATCAGTTTTTTCATTGTTTGAATTCCTCCGTAATTTGCGTTTCGATCTGAAAATCGCGCACCCAATCAGAAAGAGGATCAAACCAAAAGCAACGCCTGCGGTATCGAGAATCACATCCCTGAAACTGGGTCCGCGGCCCGGTACAAACCGTTGGATGGTCTCATCCACACAGGCTGCCAAAAAGCCGCTAATCAAGCTAAACCAGAGCTGTTTGTCCAGCAAGCAGATCAGCCAGCAAAGGCATATACCAAGGCTGGTAAATTCCGTGAAGTGGGCGATCTTGCGCAGCAGACCATGTCCGTCCCCCGCTCCCGATAAGCCGGGAAATAAAGTAACGATCACGTCCTTGACCCATTGGCTGATCGCGCCTGACAATTCAGCGGGCAGCAGAGAGTTGCCCCAAATGAACATCAAATTCAGCGTCAACAGGGTCACGCACAGCCTCAGTTTTCTTCCGGTCCTGATCATGCCAGCACACCCAAATGCTCCAAAAGGATCTTCAGTCCAAGCAGGATCAAAATGACGCCGCCTGCAACCTGCGCCTTCTTTTCAAACCGGCAGCCAAACACATTGCCCACCTTCACCCCTGCTGCAGACAGTATAAAGGTGGTGATACCGATCAGCAAAACCGCAAAAAAGATATTTACATTGCCTGCCATAGCCAGGGAAATACCTACCGCCATCGCGTCAATACTGGTGGCTACCGCCATAATAAACATCGTCTTTACCGAAAGATCTGCATCGTGTTCTTCCTGCTCTTTGCTGAACGCTTCCTTGAGCATATTGATTCCAATGACCGCTAAAAGTCCAAATGCGACCCAGTGATCAAAGGCTTCGATCGTTCCTGCAAACAGTGTCCCCAGAAAAAAACCCAGCAAGGGCATTATAGCCTGAAAACCGCCAAACCAAACACCGCAGATGGCACTTTCCCGAAGTCCTGCTTTTTTTACGGACAAGCCTTTGCAGATCGACACCGCAAAAGCATCCATACTCAGTCCGATCGCCAGAAGAAACAGCTCCGCAAATCCCATATAAACCTCCCATAACGCTTTTTTCAGGCCTGGTCCCGGGAGCTCCTCAAAACTTGGACCGTTTCTGTATATAAAGCGTTTTCTTTCCCTTTGCAGGGCGAATTATATCAGCTAATACGCAAGCCTGTCAAGGTGATGCACAGAAAATTTACAAAGCCCGCAGATCCTTTTTCTTCCAAACAGCAGAAACCTTTGAATCACCGTCCTGTTTTGGGGAACAGTAAGAACAGCCATTAGGGAGGAGCTGAGATAATTTTGAAGCGTTTACTGGTCTTATTGATCTGTCTTTGCCTACTGTGTATACCGGCGCAGGCAGAAGAATATGAGAAGCTTATTGCACTGACCTTCGACGACGGACCTTCCGGTCGGTTCACAAGGGCACTTTTGGAGGGGCTGGAGGAACGGGATGCCAAAGCCACCTTTTTTCTTTGTGGATACCGAATGGAGCAGGATCCGGCGTTAACAAAACGGATCTTTTCAGAAGGTCATGAGATCGGTCTCCACGGTTACAGTCACAAATGCATGAAAACCATGTGTCAGGCAGATATACACCGGGAGCTTCAAAAAGTCGCATCCCTGCTTCCCGATGGCTGTCAAGCTGTTTTTCTCCGCTCTCCCGGCGGATTATGCAGCAACGATGTACGCGCAGCGGCCCGGAGCATGAACCTGTCTATTCTGTCCTGGTCCGTTGATCCCAAGGACTGGGCGACCAACAACGCCGATGCTGTTGAAAAAGAAGTGATTGATCATGTGCGGGACGGCGATGTGATTCTGCTGCACGATATGTCCGACAGCTCTGTAAAAGCCGCTCTGCTGATTATTGATGAACTTCAGGAGGAAGGCTTTCGGTTTGTGACTGTTTCGGAGCTGGCTAAAGCTAAGGGCATAACCCCCGAAGCAGGCAAAGAATACCACTGTTTCTAAAGTAATACCGGGGATACACTGGCTGATACCCAGTGCGTCCCCGGTTTTTGTTCAGTTTGTCATTCCATACTTGATCCGCACCCGGTCCAGCTTTTCCAAAATCGGTTTTCCAAACAGCAGCAGCGTAATGACTGTACAGATCGCCTGACTGATATTTGCATAGAAGCCGGCAAGCAGTACCGCCAGCACAGCCTCCCAGCTGATCTTACTCATGATCAAGAAAATATGAGAGCAGTCCAACAGCGGACCGATCCATAGGACAACTGTCAAAAATCCGAACGCTGCTATGATCCAGGGTTTTCTCGGAAGCCCCTTCTTCTGAAAAACAAAGCCTGCCAGCATACCGCCTGCGCCAAAGGCCATCATTTGCCAGGGGGTAAACGAGCCCTGTCCATAGAAAAAGTTGCTGGCAAAAGCCGTGATTGCGCCAACCATAAAGCCCGCTTCCGGTCCAAAAACAACACCCGATAGTATGATCACCGCGAAAACCGGCTTGAAATGCGGTAGAGGAATCGCCACTCGACTGGCGATCGCAGCCGCCGCCATCACCGCGATGAGCACCAGCTCTCTGGCCTGAGGTCTTCGCCCTTCATACGCCAGGAAAAACGGGATCATCAGCTCTATAATGATCAAGGTGCTGGTAATGTAATAGCTTCTGCCCGGTAAACGAGTCCCCAAATACAAGGTTGCAGGAACAAGGAGTAAAAATGTCAGTATCGATGCCATATGGGATTTTTTCATTTTTGCTCCTCCAAATTCAGCCTGCAAAGTTCAGCCACCGCCCCGGCTGTCACCGCATTTTCAAACACCCCCCGGCTCATACGGCTCGCCGCAGTGGTGTAAAAGCTGTTTGCACCGAAGAATTGCCGGGGCGTGCCGGTGCTCAAAAGCTGACCGTCAAAAAACATAGATACCCGATCTGCGTATTGGGCGCAGAATTCCACATCGTGAGACACCATCACAACGGTGATCCCCTGCTGCTTCAGCTTCTGCAAAACCGATGCAAAGGTCTCCTTAAAAAAGCTGTCCATACCCTTGGTGGGCTCATCCAGCAGAAGCAGCCGGGGCTGTGTCAGCAAAACCTTCGCCAAAGCGGCTCTTTGCTGCTCACCGCCGGAAAGATCATAGGGGTGGCTGTCCAGTACAGCCGTGATCTGACAGATTTCCGACACCTGCTCCAATCTTTTTTCATCTGTGTCCATTTCCAGAAGCTCTTCGCGCACCGTCTTTTTCACAAACAGGCTCTTGGGGTCTTGGGGAAGCATAGAAACACCGTTTCGGAACAGTTCTTCCGGCTTGTATTGCTCCAGAGGCTTGCCAAACAGCTTGATTTTCCCCCTGTAGGGTCTGTTCAGTCCGCACAGCACCTTCAGCAATGTGGATTTACCTGCGCCGTTTCCGCCTACGATAGCATACAGGCTGCCCGCCGGCACCTGCCCGCTGACGCCCCGCAGAATATCCGGACCGTTCTTTTCATAGCGAAACCACAGCTCCTTCACAGTCAGCACCGGTTTCTGCTGAACATCATACACGGGTTGCTCAGGGAGTGCCCTGACCATCAGTTCATCGGGAACGGTCCGGTTCAGCCATTTGCGCCCCTCCCGCACTGTCAGCGGACAAGTACCTGTACCCTTCGCACTGTAAAACACCCGCATCGGCGTGGGCATAGCAAGGAATAGTTCCTCTTTTTGCTCGTACAGATACTTTCCGATGGTGCCCGGCGCATCATCGGCAATGATCTCGCCGTTTTTCATCACCACAACCCGGTCAGCGTATGGAAAAATATCCTCCAGCCGGTGCTCTGTAACGATCACCGTGGTTCCCAGCTCCGTATTGATCTTGCGTATAGTGTTCAGGAAATCCGACGCGGCTATGGGATCCAGCTGGCTGGTAGGCTCGTCCAGGATCAGCACCTCCGGCTGCATTGCCATGATGGATGCCAGATTCAGAAGCTGCTTTTGTCCGCCGGACAGGGCGTTGACATCTCTGTGAAACCAATCCTGTATGCCAAAATAGCAGGCCATCTCCGCAACCCGGGCGCGCATGGTCTGCTGATCGCAGCCTAAACATTCCAATCCAAACGCCAGTTCATGCCAAACCTTATCTGTTACAATCTGATCATCGGGATTTTGCATTACATAGCCGATTCTTGCCGCCTGTTCTCCGCTGCCGATCCGGTCAAGGGGCGTGTTATGAAACAGCACCTGTCCGGTCCTGCTGCCATGGGGCGTCAACACCGTTTTCAAATGACGCAGCAATGTGGTTTTTCCGCTGCCGGACTTTCCGCATAATACAATATATTCGCCTTTTTGAATCGTCAGATTCACATTTTTCAAAACAGTCCTGTCCGAAGCAGCAGGATAGGAAAAAGTCAGATTTTCAATTTTGAAATGCTCCATTGAAGAGCCTCCTTACAATGCATAGCAGTGGGTATGAGCAAGAATAAACAGTAAGCAGCAAGACCCAATACAGACCATCCGCTAACCGGCGCGATCTGCAGCCTGGGCGTAAATTCCGCCCCCATTCCGCCCATAACAGCTACCCCGATAACCGACGCTCCAAGGAACATCATAGTTGCCAGCAGCAGACCGTCCCGAACCGTCATCCGGTAAAGCTGAAAGCTGGTTCTTTTAGCTGTGCCGTAACCCCGGGCGCGCATGGAATCTCCGGTAACCACACTACCCTCCAGCGCCCAGGAGATCAGTGCCGACAGCACCGCCATACCTGCGTCCAGCTTCTGCCTGGTGCTTGTTCCAACGCCTTTGCCCACAGAACGTCTTGCTGCTGCGATCTGTTTGCTTTTTCCCATCAGCCCCGGAACCATCCGAAACACCATCACCAGCAGCAATGATATGGCAGGAATCCAATTTCCAAACAGGCTTGTAAACTTATCACCGGTAAGAATTCGGTTATAACAACCGAACCACAGGAGCATTACCACAAAAATTCCCGCCACATCCGCACCGTAAATCAGCGCCTCCAGTGTGTACGGTCTTCCGAATACATCAAATAAAACCCGCTCACCTTGAATGTTGAACAGCGGATTGATCAACGTCAGGAGCACAAAAAGCGGCAGCAGCTGCAAAATCCGTTTCCATCCCTGTGCACCATGGAGCAGCATATAATATATACCGGCACACAATGCCCCCGCTGCTAAATAAACCGGGTGCTGAATCAGAACACCGAATCCGATAGCCCCCACAAAAAAGAGAAAATTCACCGCCGGATGGCATTTCCCAAAAGCATCCTGCTCCATCATCCTATGACCGCACCTCCTTCCCGGCAAAAAAAAGAAAAGCCCCCTGAAATAGGGAGCTTATATTCACACATTCATTCGGACGGCAGCCCCCAAGAGCCTTCCAATGCACACGCAAGGGCTGTATTCCGGCTCTGGACGCCATTTGCCCGGACCTTCTCAGAGAAACTCCAATGATACCGGGCGGCTAAATGTCCATCTACGGCGGCTTGGTACCGCTGGGATCAGACCCGACAACCAAAAACCCGGCCGTCGTGCTTCCCATTCCAAATAGCACCTTGAACATAGTCTATATATTTTTGCTTATCATAGCATATTTATGCCAAAAGCGCAACCTTTACAACAAAATTTTACAGCTATTTTACAGCAGAGCGATCATCTGCTCTGTTATGAACACCGCCGCACAGCTTGCCGCCGCTACTATGATAAGGCTCTGTTTTTTGAACGCCAGTAAAACGCCCACGGCAAGTCCTGCCGCACCGCTGACCACATGATCGGTAGCGTAAAGAATCGCCGGAAAAGTCATTGCCGTCAGGCAGGCAGTAGGTACATAGTGCAGAAACGACCGCACAAAGCGGCTGCGGATCGGTTTTTTCAGCAGTGTCAGGGGCAAGGCGCGAACCAAATAAGTGGTCACCGCCATTACGAAGATATACAAATAGATATTCATTGCGCCCCCTCCTGTTCTACAGGAAAAACAAGAGCGCAGATCGCCGCGGCTGCAACTGTGCAGATCACCACCGTAATACCCGCTGACACGCCGCTCAGCACCGGCACCCACGCAAACAGGCAACTGAACACCAACGCCAGCAGCATGCTCAGCAGCATGGGCTTTTCCTCCCGCGCCTGGGGCACTACAATGGCAATGAACATACCGTAGAGCATAACGCCCAACGCCATGCGGACTGACAGCGGCAGCACAGAACCGGCAAGAGCACCCAACGCTGTACCTCCGGTCCAGCCCAAAGCCGCAACCGTTCCTGCCCCCACCAAAAAGCTGACGCTGAGCTTCTGCCGCGCCATTGCTAAGGCAAAAACCTCATCCGTATTAAAAAACGCTGCAATCAGCCGTTTTCCCACGCCCACCTCAGGACCTAACCGCTGTCCCAGGGCAAGACTCATCAAAGCGTAACGGCTGTTAATCACCAGCTGCGTCAGGATCATTTCTATGATCGCTGCGCCGGCGGCGATCACCGTCAGACCCGCAAACTGACCTGCGCTGGTCAGATTGGTGGCGGAGATCAGCACCGTATTCCACACACTCAAACCCTGGGCAACCGCCATCGCGCCAAAGCCAAAGCTGACGGAAAAATACCCGACACAAACAGGCATGCCTGCCTTCATTCCTGCTAAATATTCCTTTATTCTCAAGCCGGTTCATCTCTTTCGTTTACATAACATATCACAGTCATCCGTGAAAGTTTAACTATGATACAACAGCAGGCAGCAAAAGTCAAATTTGTCTTATTGTTTCTTCTTGAGTCCGTTCATCAGAATATAGACCGAAATCAGCACAGTCACCGTTCCGCCAAGAATCAGGTACATCCCTCCTACACTGACCTGCTCCCCAAAGAAATACAGGTTGCAATCAAGGGCGTCTTTCAAGGATTCAACAAGCTGTCCGGAGACTCCTTGCAGTTCCATCTGCGCCAACGCCCCTTGCATCGCGTGGTTGCGAATAAGCGCTGTGCCATATGTACCGGGCAGAAAGGAAATAACCTTTTGCAGCCCCTCTGCAAAAGAGGAAATCGGCATATACGCACCGCAAATAAAACCGTAACCGGAGCTGATGATCGTGCCCACTGCTGAAATTTGCCCCTGAGTCGACAGGAAGAAATTGATAATTGACGACAGTGCCGTTCCAAACAGCACCAGTAATACTACATCCAGCATTAGCAGCAAAACATCAGACAAGCTCATATACCAGCCAACCGCCGCCACATACAGCAAACAGATACCGGTCGCCACAAAGCAAATGATCAGCGTAGAAATCAGCGTAGATACATAATAGCCGGCAGCCAAAAACGACGCTTTTACAGGAGACATCCGCAGATCCTTTATGCTGCCGTTCACCCGATCCTGCACCATCAGGAAGTTGGAGCAGAACGCCACTGTAACACAGGACACCGCAAGGATCGAAGATATCAGCTGACCGCCAACAAGCCCGTCAATCAGCTCCTCCGAAAGCTTCACCGTTTCCGGAATATTCATCTGAAAGGAATCTCTGAATACATTACCAAGAAAAGTCGCGTAAAGAACGAGCAGGATCACCGGGGTGATCAACGAGGTGAAAAACATCCCTTTGTCTTTGAAAAACAGCTTGACATTGCGTTTAACAAGCGCCCCCATGGTTCTCATTTTCCAGCACCTCCTTCAAGCTTCTTTCCGGTAACATTCAGGAATACATCATCCATTTTACCCTTTGTGATCTCATAGTCCACGAACACTTCCGGATGCTTTACAATCAATTCTGTTGCCTTTGCAGTATTGGGAACAGTCAGCCGGTAAGCATCCCGAACCTGTTCATATTCCACATTCAGAAGCTTTACTGCAGCTTCGTCCACGCCATACAGCATGATATAATCCGCAGTATATTTGTTTTTCAGCTCCAGAGGTGTTCCTTCTGCAGAAATTTTGCCGCTGTCAAGAATCACAATATAATCCGCTTCTGCCGCCTCTTCCATATAGTGGGTGGTGAGAAACACGGTCATCTTCTCGTTTTTGCGCAGGTCTGCTATGACGTTCCACAGAATTTTTCTTGTTTGCGGGTCAAGACCGGTCGTAGGCTCATCCAGGATCAAGATCCTCGGTTTATGGATCAGTGCCCGGGCAATATCGATCCTTCTGCGTTGACCGCCTGACAGCTTGCCGACCGGTCTCTTCAGCAAATCTTCAAATCCCAACAGTTTTGACAGCTCTGTAAGCCTCTGATCAAATGCAGGACCGGTTAATCCGTACAAAGCCGCCCTGCTCTGAAGATTATCCTGTACGCACAAAGCGGCATCCAGTACAGAATTTTGAAAAACAACACCCAGCTTGCATTTAATATCGTCCGGACAGTGTTCAATATCTGCTCCGTCAATGATTACGCTTCCGCTGTCCTTTTGCAGCTGTCCGCACAAAATATGAATGGTTGTAGATTTTCCGGCTCCGTTAACGCCTAAAAACGCAAACAAGTCTCCCTCTTTTACACAAAAGCTCAGATTTTGCACTGCATGAATGTCACCAAAGCTTTTGTTGAGGTCTTTGATCTGAATAATATCAACCATAGCGATCCTCCTGTGGAGTAATTACAACAAAACTGTATCACATCGCGCTTCTTATTTCAAGATATTCTCCCTGTTCGGCTGTTTTCCGGTGCTTTTCGGTGCAGGATGCTTCAACAAAGACAGCATATCCACAAAAAGCAGAAGATACAGCTTCTGTTCAGAACTGTATCTTCCATCATTATAAACTTATTTTAACAATATAAATCCGATGGTGTTAATAGCAAAGTTGGCAAACATATGGGTCAACCAGGAACAGTAGATGGTATCCAGCTTTTCGTTCAGCCAGTTAAAAATCATACCGCCTGCGATCAGACCAACCATCACCAGCAGAAACAGTCCAAAAGAGAACCACCCGATCATCATTGCCACATGATACAGACTAAATGCGGCGGCACTGAATATATATGCCATTTTTCTGCCGGAAAGCCGCTTTAGATTGGTAAATACAAAGCCACGGAAGAAAAACTCTTCCAGAAAGGAATTTGCAAAGGATATGTACAGGCTCACATAGAGAAAGTTCTCTTTCGTTACACCTGCGTTTGCGGTCAACGCACCGGCAATCTGTGAAAAATCAAAGAACGGTGATACCAGGAAGTACCCGCCAAGGATCACTGCATAGATTCCAATTCCCAAGGCAACAGCGGCAAGCAATCCTTTCTTTTTGGGGTAAAGCAGGGGCAGGTAAAGAACGCTCTGGTCTATTCTGGATGCACGGAGCGGTATGAGCATAAACATTGCCGCTTTAATTGCAGATTTCACTGCATATCCCGGACGGAGAATCCCGTCCACAAGTGCCATCACCAAACAGCATAGAACCGTCACGGCAAGGATCAATAGGACACTGCGTTTTTTCATATCTGATGCTCCTTTGCGCATTTATAGTTCATTTTGAAAATCCAATTTTATTTAAGCATAGCACAAAACATCAAAAATTTCCACATTTTCAGTTAGCTATAAGGTGTAACGCCGATTTATGTTGTACTGCAATTCTTTTATGTTTGCTGTAATAAATTCACAAAGACACAGTTATGATCAAATAGTATTCTTACCCTTCTTCTTTTGATTCTTCCCATCCATCATCATGTTTACACGGTTTGCCATAAAGGAGAGGAAGGTATCCAAGCTTGGCTCTTTCCCATCGGGACACATTTGTTTCCACAACGCCTGGGCGTGAGGATCGGTGGATGCCATCCCTGCTCGGATCGCTTTCATCATTTCCTGTTCCACTTTTTCAGGGGATATTCCATTCTCAGCAGCAATCATTTCTAAAATGATCTTTGTCTTTTCCGTCATATACAATGCTCCTATATATCTGTATTTTTGCGAGGTTCAGTACAGTCTTTCCTTGCTTTATTGTATACTCTGCCGTCTGCCAGCCACCGTCCTTTTCATTCTTTCTTCACCCTGCGCGGATTCCCTTCAATGGCAGTGCTGCCAAGGTTGATAACCTGCAAACCGCGATTGTTTGCCATGCGGGCAAATTTGTATGCGCCGCCAAATTTTCTGTTGATGAAACATAAGCACACATCAGATACAGAAATCATATAGCGGTTTCTGCGCTCAACAGCGAATTTGGCTGGACCTATCTCCTGCCCTTCGGGATAAAAGCTATGTCCCTGGTATATATCATACTCCTGCTTGCGCGCTGGCAGGTATGCAAGCACAACGGAATACGAAATTGGTGGATCGTCTTTACTAAGCTCCTGCAGGCAGGAAAACACCATACCATCAAACTGTCCATGGTTGCCTACCAGAAACTCGGTAACTCCCTGCTTTATTAAATTCTCGATAGCATTCCGGAGCACTGCTTTATCCAGTCCATAGCACGCACTATGCCCGAAAAAGGTACAAATCACACGTTTCACCCCCCCTAACATTTGGGATATATCGTAATTGTAGCACATTTTTCTGAAAATTGCGATATATCCCACACGATTTATCGTAGATTTGGATAAGCTTATTTTACGACAAATCGCAAGGGAGGAATTAGCCGTGAGCACAAAAGAAGCCATCGCCAACCGCATACTCCAACTGTGTGATGAGCGGCATATTGCTGTGAATGAATTGGCAAGTATTTCTGGCGTTTCCCCTTCAACTGTATACAGTATCTTGAACGAAAAGAGTCAGAATCCCGGAACTATCACAATCAAAAAGTTATGTGATGGATTAGAAATTACTTTAGGCGAGTTCTTTGGAACACCTGAGTTTGACACACTTGAACAGGAAATCAAATAGTATTCCACTTCCCTCGATGGCGTTTGCTGTCGAGGGATTTTTCTGTCCAAAAGGCAAAAAGAAAGTGCCGTCGGTCGACAGCACTTTTCTCAAGTATTTTGGTAAATTATTGGTATAACCAATCGTGGTTGTCAGTCGTACCTACAAACAAGCCTTAAATACGGCTGTTTTTCTTGTTTTTTCGGTATTTTCCGAAGTTTACAAGGCGGTTTTTAGTCCAGCGGCTTCATTGTGGGGATTTAGGGGAAGTGAAACTTACTACCCTTTGTAGTT
Organism: Oscillospiraceae bacterium; assembly: GCA_017436035.1. Classification (GTDB taxonomy): domain Bacteria; phylum Bacillota; class Clostridia; order Oscillospirales; family Oscillospiraceae; genus Faecousia. The sequence continues at coordinate 40,079 of JAFSDV010000012.1, forward strand.
CTGCATATCCCTACTTTGTCGCCCTTCTCCTTACTTTCAAATTACATAACTCTACATACCCCTTTACTCAATCCGTTTCGGTTGATGTAACTTGTGATGTAAGTGATGTAAATTCGATATTTTTTCGTATCCACAGTATAACATGCCGCCGTGCAGATTGCAAGAGGTTATGCTGTTGCAAAGTAACTGTCCAGACCTGCAAATTCTTCCTTCTTCAGTTCCTTAGTTACATCGGCATAAATGTTCAGCGTGGTGGAAATGTCCGCATGCCCCAAAGTGTCCTGCATTACCTTGATGTTTACACCCGCTTCGCACATTCTCGTTGTGAATGTATGCCGCAGGGAGTGACAGCTAAAGTGTGGAAGAAGCACCGGGTTTTCTTCGCCATTCTGAAGCACCTCGTCATTGCAATCCCGGATGATTCTGCGGATGGTCTTGTTCAGCGATCCCTGGTAGAAGGTGCTGCCATCTCGGTTGAGGAAGATAAAATCCGTGTATCCGTCAATGGTCACCTTACACTCCAGTCCAATGAGTTGCTGATACTCCCGTTCCATGAGGAACGCTTCCTTTACGAACTCCAGCATCGGCACCTGCCGTTTACCGGCTTCCGTCTTGGGAGTATGGACATTGAAGTAGCATCCAGTTTTGCTGTTCTCATCCCGGTGATCATAGTAGACCAGGGTGTGGTTGATATCGATGATACCCTCGTCCAGGTCAATGTCCCACCATCGCAGTCCTGACAGCTCCCCTACCCGTAGTCCGGTTCCCACCATCACAGCAAAGATGGGATACCAGTGATTGTAAATGGGGTGGTTTTTCAGATAATTCAGCAGAAGTTCCTGCTCCGGCTTAGTCAATCCCCTCCGCTTCTCAGTTTTGAATACATGGGACTGCTTCAGTTCCTTCAAAACACCATCAGAGGGATTACTACGGATGTAATCGTCATCCACAGCCATATCCAACACC